>CAYNLL010000376.1:0-3630 GCA_964398015.1 uncultured Opitutaceae bacterium
GATCTTCACCTTGTCCCCCTTGTCGAGGATCCGTGAGAGCTCGCTCACGGTCTTCGCCGGCAGGATGATGGCGCCCGCCGTCGTGGACGAGACCTCCATCTCCCGCGAGATGAGGGCGAGGCGGCGCCCATCGGTGGCGACGAGCGAGAGGCCCCCCTCCTTGAAGTTGAAGTAGACCCCGTTGAGCGTGTAACGCGTCTCATCCTGCGACTGCGCGTAGGCGACGCTCTTCAGCATCGCGGCGAGCTCGGGCTGCTGCAGCGTGTGCGCCTTCTCGTCTCCGAACTCGGGCAGCGGCGGAAACTCATCCTTGCCCATGCCCATGATCCGGAACGTCGAGCCCCCCGAGGAGAGCTTCACCTGGTGGTTCGGCGAGGCGTCGACGGAGACATCGGCGTTGGGCAGCTCCCTCACGATGCTCGCGAGTCTCTTCACGGGCAGCGTCACCGCGCCCGGCTCCTTGACGTCCGCCTTGATCTTGCAGCGGATGCCGAGGTCCAGGTTCGTCGTCGTGAGCGAAAGCTGGTCCTTCTCCGCCTCGATCAGGACGTTGCTCAGGATCGGCATCGTCGCCTTTGACCCCACGACATTGAGAACCTGGGAAAGGCCGTTTGCGAAGTGATCGCGGTTCGTCTTGAATTTCATGTATCCGTTGCGGGGTCCTGAGTGGAGGGCGGGACAAACTAACAAAGTCCAAATGACTGTGGATTCAATAATGAATTACAGCAGTAGTCGTATAAGGGGCTGTAAACACCAGCAACCCTCCATATTCGCTCTGAAAAGGGACGTTTTTGGCCCGTGAGTAATCCCGGTCGCGTTGTGGGCAACCCTGGGGTTATTCGCAGGTACGGGGTTGCTCGGATCCCGGGCACACGATCCCCACATGATGCTCGCATAGGGAAAACCCCCGCCGTCAACGAGGGATCCTCGCAAGGCGGGACCGCCTCCAGTGGCGCACCAGGCCGAAGAAGATGTAGCCCAGGCAAAGGCAAAGGAAGGCGATCTCCTTGAACACAACGATGAGCCCGATCACCAGCATCATCAGGACGAAGGTGCGCAGGCGGGTCTGGGTCTGAAGGTCGACGTTCTTGCCGCTCGGGTAACGCACCGTGCTCATCATGAGAAAGGCGATCAGCAACATCAGAAAGGGAAGGACGAGGGCGAACCGGTTGAGCGACTTGTCGGATTCGCTCAGCTTGAGCAGGAAGAGGACGAGCGACGCCACGGTCATCGCCGCCGCGGGCACCGGCAGCCCGATGAAGTCCTTGCTCGACTCCTTTTTTCCCTGGTGGAGCAGGGGATTGGTGATGACGTTGAAGCGGGCTAGGCGCATCGCCGCAAAGAGGAGGTAGAAAAAGCCCACGAACCCCCCTATGTCCCTGAACCACGGGAATTCCTGGGACGGCGACAGGATGAGGAAGAACATGAGGAAGGCCGGCGCCATGCCGAAGGAGACGACGTCGGCGAGGGAGTCGAATTCCGCCCCGAAGAGGGATTCGCGCCCCCCCATCCGGGCCAGCCGGCCGTCGAGCATGTCGAAGAAGGCGGCGCCAAAGATGTAATAGACGGCAAACCGGTAGTGCTCCCCCGCCGTGGCCGCCATGTAGCGCCCGTCGTCCGCGGTTCCCGCAAGGCGGGCGTGGATGCAGTTCACCACGGCCATGAAGCCGCACAGGAGGTTGCCCGCCGTCATCAGGTTCGGCAGGATGTAGATGCGGCTTGCCTGGGCCTCGTTGTAGGGATCCTCGCGGGAGGCGAGATCCGCGTCCTCCCGCGGATCCTTGTTGCGGCGCGCAAAGATCATTTCGTGAGGCTTTCCAGGTACTTCCAGAATTTCGAATGCTGCTCGAAGAGCTGCTGTTCGGAGACGGGCAGCCGGTTGCGCAGCAGGAAGTCCTCGAGCGAGTTCTTGTGGAGGATGTAGTTCACGTGAAGCGTGTCTCCCGTCACATCGAAGTAGAAGCGGTGCTCGCCGGCGCGCAGGCGATAGAAGGTCTTGCCTTGGCGGTGGAAGCTGCCGAGAGGCTCGCGGGGGTGTTCAAGGTCCGAGGATTTGATGCTGCTGATCGGTTCGACCACGCCAAGCTGAGCCAGCGTTTCCAGCTTGTTCAACTCCCGCATGGCTTGCTCTGAAAATGTAACCTGATACATCGGTCGTTTTGGATGTAAACCCCTACGGAATCCCCGCAACGCAATTCCTTGCAAAACGATGGCACTAGAGCCCGTCAGCCTGTCTGACATCAGAGCGGCCAGCCGCAGGATCAGGGGTGGCGTCATTGTCTCGCCGTGCCCTGAGTCCATCCCCCTCAGCGAGATCACCGGGTCGCGCATCGTCTGCAAGCTCGACAACTTCCAGCGGACGGGCTCGTTCAAGGAAAGGGGCGCGAGGAACGCGCTCCTGAGGCTGTCGGCCGCGCGCCGCAGCCGCGGGGTGGTCGCCGCCTCGGCCGGAAACCACGCGCTCGGCCTCGCGTACCACGGCAGGCTCCTCGGGATTCCCGTGACCGTGGTGATGCCGGAGTTCGCCCCGCTCATAAAGATCACGACCTGCCAGCGCCTGGGCGCCCGCGTGATCCTCCACGGCAGGGATTTTGCCGAAGCTCGGGCGGAAGCCGACCGCATCGCGGCGACCGGCCCCGCCTACATCCACGGCTTCGACGATCCCGACATCATCGCCGGGCAGGGGACGATCGGCCTCGAGATCCTGGAGCAGGTGCCCGATGTCGACGCCATCGTCTGCCCCGTGGGCGGCGGCGGCCTCCTTGCGGGAATCTGCGTGGCGGTGAAGGCGCTCAGGCCGGGAGTCGAGATCGTCGCCGTGGAGAGCGTATGCACCGGCAATCTTACGGCGGCATTGAAGGCGAGGCGGCCGGTGCGCGTGCCGAGGAGGGCGACGCTCGCGGACGGCCTGGCGACCCTTGGCATGGGGGAGAACGCCTTCGGACTGATCCGCGGGCGAGTCGACCGCGTGGTCCGCGTCGAGGAAAGGTGGATTTCCCTGGCGATCCTCAGGATGCTAGAGCTCGAGAAGACGGTGGTCGAGGGGGCGGCGGCCGTCCCGCTGGCCTCGCTGATCTCGGGGCGGGTGCGCGGTCTCCGGGGAAAGCGCGTCGCGCTGGTCGTCTGCGGGGGGAACATCGACCCCGTGATCCTGGGGAGGGTGATCGAGAAGGGGCTCGTCCACGACGGCCGCCTCACGCGCTTCACGGTAACGATCAGCGACAGGCCCGGCGGACTCGCCGAGCTCTGCCGCGTGATCGCGTCGTGCGGCGCCAGCATCAACCAGGTGTCGCACGACCGGGCGTTCAGCGGGCCCGACGTGAGCGCCACGCGCGTCGTCTGCACCGTGGAGACCCGCGACCGGGGGCACATCGCGGCCCTGCACAGGGCGCTCAGGAGGGCCGGCTTCCAGTCGTGACGCTCGGGTCGCCAGCTTGCCTGGTCGGCCTCGCGATGCTGGCGGCGCTGCCCGCGGCGGGATCCCCGCGCACGGAGATCGACGTGCCGGTCTTCGAGGGAGGCTATGGCACGGCGTTCTACAAGGAGACCGCCCGGCAGTTCGAGGCCCTGCGCCCCGGCGTCCGCGTCCACCTCTACGGCGACCCGAGGATCCAGGACCAGCTCAGGATC
>CAYNLL010000377.1:0-3617 GCA_964398015.1 uncultured Opitutaceae bacterium
ACTCATCCCTTCGGCGACCACGGCAAGTCCATCCTGATGAACGCCCTCCTGGGCCACGTGAAGGTGACGGCCCAGGCGCGCACCGGCCGAATCCTCGGGGCGGAGATCGTGGGCAAGGACGCCGGGGAGCTCATCCACAGTTTCAGCGTTCCCCTGGCGATGCGGGCGACGGTCCACGACATGCTGCGCGCCCCGTGGTACCACCCGACGCTTTCGGAGATCGTCACCTATCCCCTGGAGGAGATCGCCGAAAGGACGAAAAGGGCCCCGGCTCGACGCTGATGAATCCCCGCCTCAGAGGGGTCATCGGCTCCACGGTGGGCATGATCCCGGTGAGAGTCCGGGCCGGCGCCGCCAAGGGGGCCCGCTGGACGCTTTTCCCCTGGACCTCCTATTGGCGGGGCACGCACGAGCCCCTGGTGCAGCGCGCGATCGAGCGCATCGGAAACGGCGACATCGCGGGGTGGAGCTGCTGGGACCTGGGCGCCCACTTCGGGATCTACAGCGTCGCGCTGGCGATGCGCACCGGGCCGCTGGGCCAGGTTGCGGCCTTCGAGCCCAATCCTGCGAGCTTCTCCCGGCTGCAACGCCACGCGCGCATGAACTCCTTGGAATGGCTTAAGACCTACCCAGCCGCGGCATCGGACCATTCTGGCGGCGCTCGGCTCCTGACCTACGGGCATCTGGACTCCACGGGCACCCACCTGCCCTATGAGGGCGAGCCTGAGACGGCGGCCAGCGCGCCTATCGCCGTCAAAACGCTACGCCTGGATAAGCTGGTGGAGTCCGGCGAGCTACGGGTTCCCCAATTCATCAAGATCGACGTCGAGGGGCACGGGCATCGCGCGATCGAAGGCATGAGGGGCTCGCTTGCGAAGTCCCGCCCCGCCCTGATCGTCGCCTTCCACAGCGTCGCCGAGGTCGCCGGCGTGCTCGCCGTCCTTGAGCCGCTGGGGTACCGTTGGACGGCGATTGTGCCGCCCGCTGACGCCCCTGCCTCCATGGTCGGGGGCGACTATCTGTTCCTGCCCTAGGCCGACGCCAGCCGGAGCAGGTCACCAAGGTCCACCCTGCCCTCGTAGATCGCCTTGCCCACGATGACGCCCTCCAGGTTGGGACGGCGCTTGCGCTCCTCGACCAACCGGGCCACATCCTCGCGGCTGCCGATCCCCCCGCTGGCGATCACGCGCGCGCGGACCGCGGTCAACATGGCCGCCTGGGCGGAGAAATTCGGGCCCGTCAGCATCCCGTCGGTGCCGACGTCGGTGTGGATCAGGGTCGAGACCCCCAGCGCATCCATGCGGCTGGCCATCCCGATCGCGGTGGCCCCAGTCGTGTCGACCCAGCCCTTGACGGCGACCCGGCCGCCCCTCGCGTCTATCCCTACGGCGACCCTGTCGCCGTAGGCGGCCACAAGCTCCGAGACGAAGTCCTCGCTCTCGGCCGCCCGGGTGCCGATGACGACGCGCGCGACCCCCATCCCCAGTGCGGCCGCGACCGCCTCCCGGGTCCTCAGTCCGCCGCCCAGCTGCACCTTCAGCCCCTGGCCGAGGATTCCCCTGATCGCCCCCTGGTTCTGCGGGGTTCCCGCGAAGGCGCCGTCGAGGTCGACGACGTGCACCCACTCGGCCCCGGCGGCCCTGAACCCGGCGGCGACCGCCGCGGGATCCTGCGCATAGACCGTCTCCGCGTCGGCGCGGCCCTGCGTCAGCCGGACGCAGCGCCCGGACTTGATGTCGATGGCGGGGTAGATCGTCATGGAATGCGCAAGGTCCCACGTCCTTGCCCCGGCGCCAAGGCCTTTTTCCCCGTTGCGAAGCCCGCGGAATCCCGCGAGATTGGACCTTCATCACTCCTTCCAAGATGGCGACCTACACCGCACCCCTTTTTCTCACCGAACTCCTGCACGCCCGCTCGCCGTCCGGCTACGAGGGCGAGGCCCAGGCGGTCTTCGAGCGCCACGTGAAGCCCGCTGCGGACGCCTACCGGGGCGACGCGCTCGGCAACCGGATCGCCACGCTCAACCCCGCGGGGGACCCCACGCTCATGCTGGCGGGCCACATCGACGAGCTGGGCCTGATCATCACCTACATCAACAAGGATGGGTTCGCGTACTTCGACACGATCGGCGGCCACGACAGGACGGTGATCTCGGGCAGGCGCGTCGTGATCCAGACGGCGAACGGACCCGTCAAGGGCGTGACGGGGAAGCGGGCCATTCACCTCATGGACGAGGCCGACCGGAAGAAGGTCCCGGAGATCCACGAGATCTGGATCGACATCGGCGCACGCTCGAAGAAGGAGGCGCTGGAGCGGATCTCGATCGGCGACGCCGCGACCTACGACCACGAGTTCGAGCTCATCCACGGGAGCATCGGCACCGCGCGCGCGTTCGACAACAAGGTCGGCGCCTACGTGGTCGGCGAGACCCTCATCCGGCTCGCCAGGGACAAGAGGCGGCTGGCCGCGAAGGTGGTGTCCGTCGCCACCTCCCAGGAGGAGATCGGTGTCAGGGGGGCCACCGGCTCGGCCTATTCGGTGGACCCGCAGGTGGCGCTCGTCGTCGATGTCGGCCACGCGACCGACCACCCGGACTGCGACAACCGCAAGTACGGCGAGACCAAGCTGAGCGGCGGCCCGATGCTCTGCCGGGGCGCGAACATCAATCCGAAGGTCTTCGACGCGCTCGTGAGGGCGGCGAAGAAGCTCAAGATCCCGTACCAGGTGGAGGGCGACCCGCGGCCCACGGGCACCGACGCCCGGGCGATCCAGGTCGGCCGCGGCGGCGTGGCGACGGGCGTCGTGAGTATCCCCCTGCGCTACATGCACACGCCGAGCGAGGTCGTCGACCTCGAGGACGTGGAGCGCTGCGTGAAGCTGTTCGTCGAGTTCGCCCGAGGCATCACCAAGGGCGACTACCGCACCTGGTGAGCGGCGGGGCCGCCGCGCCCCTCTAGGCGGCGTTCTCGGTGGGCGCAGCCTTGGGCAGGCGCTTGAGCGTCGGGCGGCGCCGGCCGGCGACCGCCGCGGCATCCACCACCACCTCGGTCACGTCCTCCTGCTGCGGCAGGTCGTACATGATCTCCAGCATGATGCCCTCGAGGATCGCCCTCAGGGCCCGTGCCCCCGTCTTGAGCTCAATGGCCTTCAGCGCGATCGCCTTCACCGCATCCGAGGTGAAGCGCAGGCGGACGCCGTCCATCGCAAATAGCTTCGCGTACTGCTTGACCATCGCGTTCTTGGTGCGAAGGAGGATCTTCTCCAGGTCGGCGACCTTGAGCTGGTCGAGGACGGTGACCACCGGCAGCCGGCCGATGAACTCCGGGATCATGCCGAAGCGCACCAGGTCCTCAGGAGCGATGCTCTTCATCATCTCGTCGGGCGAGATGTCGTGGTCCTCCGCGTTGAGGTGGAAGCCGATCGACCTGTGCCCCAGGCGCTTCTTGACGATCTGGTCGAGCCCGACAAAGGCCCCGCCGCAGATGAAGAGGATGTTGGCCGTGTTGACCTGCACGTACTCCTGGTTGGGGTGCTTGCGGCCGCCCTGGGGAGGGACGTTGCACACCGTTCCCTCGAGGATCTTTAGCAGCGCCTGCTGGACGCCCTCGCCCGACACG
>CAYNLL010000378.1:0-3612 GCA_964398015.1 uncultured Opitutaceae bacterium
GCCTAGGATGTACCCGGCGTACTTCACCAGGAGCATCTGCCTGGGGTGTTCGAGGACGAGGGTCGCCGCGGCGCCCATCGCCGGCCCTGGAGAGCGGTTCAGCGGCACGGCACGCTGCAGGAGGAGGTTGACCGCGCCCTGGCCGTCGGCGAGCGCAAGGTGCAGGTCCTCTGCACCGGCCTTGCCATAGCGGATGAGGTAGGACGCCACGCGGTCGGCCGAGTCCGAGAGCATCGCCGCGGAGTAGATGAAGGGCAACTGGTCGGGGGCCGAGCGGCTGAGCAGGGCGTATTCACCCACCGTGTGGGCGCTCTCGGTGCGCCGCAGGAGCTCGCACAGCTGCATCCAGTCGAGGCGGCGCCCAAGCGACAGGAGGTCCATGTAGAAACCCTCAAGGTCCCCGAGCTCGTTGCGCATCACGGCGTTCTCGGCGAGCGCGCGCACCTCCCGCTGGAGCGGGGGCGAGAGGTGCCCGCCCTGGTAGAGGAGGCCCGTGAGGAGGATGAGCGCATCGAGGGGCTGCCCGCCGGGGCGGGTCGCCGGGACGAAGCGCCCCGTCGACGTCACCTCGCGCGTCTTAAGGACCGTCTGGACGCCCAACGACCCGGAATTCGACAGGTAGGTGCGGACCGTCTCGCGCGCTCCCGCGGGGATGAGGAACGTGAGCACCGGCGTGCTCGAGGTGTACGCGGTCCTCTGGCGCAGGTTGAACAGGGGGTCGAGCGCCGGATCCCAGCCGCCCCAGGCCACGACCGCAGGCTGGCGCGCGGTCAGCTCGCCCAGGGCCCGACCGAGGGCGGGCGCCTCCGAGTCGCCGACCGCAGTCGAAGCCTCAAGAAGGAAGACCGCGGGCCCCATCTTCTCCGTGTCCACAAGCTCCCGGCCGTACGCCGCGAGCGACGGCGTGCCCTCGCCGGCGGACCTGAGGAGCCCGCGGCTGACAGACTTCAGGCTGACGGGCAGGAGCCACGCGAACACGGCCACCACGGCCCCCGCAAACACCAGGGCAGGGGCGGAGGCCGGTGTACCGCGGGTATCTTGGGATCGACTCATTTGCTGCGCTGAAGTATTGATTTGCGGGCCCGGACTAGGGCGATAACGCTGGATAGTCCAACCGACCGATGTCCCTGGAAATTGTTCACTACAACGATCCAGTTTTGCGAAAGAAAGGCGAGAAAATCACCGTGTTCGACGCGGCGCTCGCCTCGTTCGCGGCGGAAATGATCGAGGCCATGCACAAGGCCGGCGGGATCGGACTGGCGGCCCAGCAGGTGGGCAGGGCGGTGCAGCTGTGCGTCATCGACTTGCGCAGTGCGGAGGCCGAATTCGACTGGAAAATCGACGGTGCGAGGACGCCGCTTGAACTCTTCATGCCGATGGTGGTCATCAACCCGAAGCTGACGGTCGCCAGAAAGACTCCGACAACCGTGCTGGAGGAAGGTTGCCTGTCCTTTCCCGAAATCCGGGGCGACGTCGAGCGCGCCCTCGAGGTCTCGGCCAAGTACGCGGACCAGGACGGCCATCCCCACACGCTCGAGTGCACCGGTCTCTTCGCGCGCTGCCTGCTCCACGAGGCCGACCACCTCAACGGGATCCTCTTCATCGACCGGATGGCAAAGGCCGTGCGCGTGACGATCGACGAGGCGGTGAAGGCACTGGCGAAGCAGACGAGGGCGGCGAAGGCGGCGGCGCCATGAGCATCGCGACGCGCAGCGGGGACGAGGGGACGACGGGCCTCCTGCGCGGCCAGCGGGTCTCGAAGGACGACCCCCAGATCGAGGCGGTCGGGTCGTTTGACGAGCTCAATGTCGAGGTCGGCGCCGCGCGGATGCTGGCCGCGGACCCGGCGGTGCGCAGGCTGCTCTCATCGGTGCAAACCGCGCTGATCGCCGTCATGGGCGAGGTCGCCTGCGCGCAGGAGGACGCGGCGGGCCACGCCGCGTCGCGCTTCGCCCGGTTGAAGAAGGGCGACCTCGGAAGGCTGGACGAGCACCTTGCGGCGCTAGAGTCGCGGGGCATCAGCACCGCCGGGTGGGCCACGCCGGGGGCGAACCCGTCCGCGGTCGCCTTTGACCGGGCGCGCGTGGCGGCGCGGCGCGCCGAGCGCAGGCTTGCCGCGCTTCCGGCGCACGGCAGGACCATACGGCCCCTGGTGCTCCAGTGGACCAACCGCCTCTCTGACGTGCTGTGGCTCCTCGCCCGCGAGGCCGAGGCGCCGGCGGGCCGCGGGAACGCTTGAATTCCTGCTTTCCCCGGGCCAATATTTCCTCATGCCAACCGCTCTTGCCGTACTCATACTCGCCGCCGGCTGGCGGGTGTTCACGCTCTACGTGCCCTCGCTGAGCAATTTCTCGCCGATGATGGCGCTCGCGTTCTGCGCGGGGGTGTACTTCAGGCGCGGCTGGATGTGGGTCGCGCCCTTCGCCGCGATGGTCCTCTCGGACCTCTACATCGACCGCTACTACGCGGCCGTGTACCGCTACGAGTGGAGCGTTGAGGGCGCGCTCCTGCGGGTCCTTTGCTTTGCGGGCGCGCTCGGGCTGGGAACCCTGATCTCCCGCCGGCGCAACTGGGTGAACCTGTTCGCGGGCGCGCTCGCCGGATCCCTCGCCTTCTACCTGGTGACCAACACGGCGTCGTGGTTCGGGGACGCCGGCTACGCCCACAACGCGGCCGGTTGGTGGCAGGCCGTCACGGTCGGCCACCCCCAGTACTACCCCACCCTCTTCTTCTTCCGCAACACGCTCGCGAGCGACCTCCTGTTCACCGGCGCCTTCGCCGTAGCGATGGAGTACGCCTCGCTGCGCAGGGGAGACCCGAGCCTGCTCGCGCTAAAGCAGGTCCGCCGCTAGCTCGGCGAGCCTCGAGCGCTCGCCCTTTGTCAGGGTGACGTGGGCGGCGATCGCCTGGCCCTTCATGCGGCCATGGCAGTAGACGAGCCCGTTGCTGCGCGAGTCGACATAGGGGTTGTCAATCTGCGCGGGGTCGCCGATCAGGATGATCTTCGAGCCCTCGGAAATCCGCGTGATGACCGTCTTCACCTCATGCGGCGTCAGCTGCTGCGCCTCGTCCAGGATGAAGAACCTCCGCGCGATCGACCGGCCGCGGATGAAGCAGAGCGCCTCGATCTCGACGACGCCGCTCTTCAGGAGCCTCTCGTAGGGCTTCACCAGGCCCACGGGAGAGTGGCCGTTGCTGTAGCCGTTCTGCGGCGGGTTCATGACCGCCATCATGTCCTCTCTCTTTCGGTGCTTCTTTTTTGAGACCTTCTTGGAGGCGAACTGCGGCTCCTTCGGCGGCTTCGAGGGGATGAGCACCTCGAGGGCGTCGTAATAGGGCTGCAGCCACGGCTTCATCTTCTCGTCGAGGGTGCCGGGGAGGAAGCCGATGTCCTTGCCGAGCGAAATCACGGGGCGGGAGATCGAGACGCCGTCGTAGCGCGAGTTCTCGTCATGCGTCTGGTGCAGTGCGCAGGCGGTCGAGAGGAGCGTCTTTCCCGTACCGGCCTTCCCGAAGCAGGTCAGCATGTGGATGCTGTCATCCAAGAGCGCGTCCATCAGGTACTGCTGCTCCAGGTTGCGGGCGCGGATCGGGATGCCCCCCGGCGCCTTC
>CAYNLL010000379.1:0-3608 GCA_964398015.1 uncultured Opitutaceae bacterium
GAACGGATCCCCCAACCTCGGCTACAAGATCCGCCACAAGGAGGGATATTTCCCCGTGGCCCCGACCGACAAGCTGATCGACATCCGCAACGAGATGATCCTGACGATGATCTCGCTCGGGATCGCCATCGAGCGCGAGCACCACGAGGTGGCCACGGCGGGCCAGGCTGAGATCGACATCGTGTACGACACGCTCCTGCGCACCTCGGACAAGATGTGCCTCTACAAATACGTCGTGAAGAACGTCGCTTACAAGTACGGCAAGACGGCGACGTTCATGCCGAAGCCGCTGTTCGGCGACAACGGTTCGGGTATGCACACCCACCAGTCCCTCTGGAAGGACGGGAAGCCCCTCTTCGCCGGGACCGGGTACGCGGGCCTGAGCGACCTCGCCCTCCACTACATCGGCGGCATCCTCAAGCACGCTCCGGCGCTCTGCGCCATCTGCAACCCGACCAACAATTCCTACAAGCGCCTGGTGCCCGGCTACGAGGCGCCGGTCAACCTCGCCTATTCGGCGCGCAACCGCTCGGCCTCGGTCCGCATCCCGACCTACAGCCCGAGTCCGAAGGCGAAGAGGATCGAGTACCGCACGCCCGATCCCGCGGCGAACCCCTACCTCGCGAATTCCGCCATGCTCCTTGCGGGCCTTGACGGCGTCCTCAACAAGATCCACCCGGGCGATCCGCTGGAGAAGAACCTTTACGACCTGCCGCCCGAGGAAAAGGCCCGCGTGCCCACCGTGCCGGACTCGCTCAAGGGGTCGCTCGAGGCGCTGAGGAAGGACCATGCGTTCCTGCTGAAGGGCGGCGTCTTCTCGAACGACTTCCTCGAGAACTACATCGAGATGAAGGAGGGCGAGTACGACGCGCTGCGCCTGCGGCCCCACCCGTACGAGTTCCACCTCTACTACGACGTCTGAGGGGGGGTCAGCGGTGCCTGCGCGCCAGCAGGAAGATCCCGAAGAAGAGCGCGATCTGCAGCAGGACAAAGCCGGCGATCAACAGGGCTGTGGTGCTGCGGCTCTTCCACGGCTGGGGGGCGCGCAGCCTCTGGTCGCGGTGGGTGATCTCGACCTTGTCCAGGTTCTCGAGCTCCTGCTTCATGACGATCGCCGACTGGTAGCGCTTGCGCGGGTCGCGCTCGAGCGCGTGGAGGATCACCTCCTCCAGGGCGGGGTTGAGCTCGGGGTTGAGGGTGCGCGGCGCCTCCGGGTCTCCCGTGACCCGGGCATTCATCACCACGTAGGGGCTCTCCCCCTCGAAGGGCGTCGAGCCGGTCACCAGTTCGTAGAGGATCGCCCCCAGGCTGTAGATGTCGCTGCGGTGGTCGCCCCTCTTCCCGCGCACCTGCTCCGGCGAGATGTAGTCCGGCGTGCCGAGGGCGGGCGTGAGGCCCACGAATGTCAGGCGCCGCGCCCGCTCGACCCGCGCGATGCCGAAGTCGAACAACCTCAGGCTGCCGTCCTTGCACACCATGATGTTGTGTGGCTTTAGGTCTCGGTGGGCGATGCCGTTGACGTGCAGGTATTCGAGCGCGTCGCAGATCTGCGTCGCGTAGGCGATGGCCTCGCCCTCCGACAGCCTCTTTCGCTTCGAGATGATTTCGGCGAGGGTCTTTCCCTCGAGGAATTCCATGACGAGGTAGGGCCGGCTCTTCGGCTGGTCCACCTTGATCACCTTGAGGATCACGGGGTGGTTGAGGCGCGCGCCGATCTCCTCCTCCCGCTGGAACCGCTCGTAGCCGGCGATGTCGCTCTCGAGGGCCATCAGGGGGACCTTCACGGCCACGCTCTGCCCCGTCTTCCTGTCCGTCGCCTTGAAGATCTGGGCCATGTTGCTGCGGGCCACCAGGTCGGTGAGCTCGAAGCGGCCGTCGAGGAGCATCCCCGGGCCGGGCTCGCCCGACCCTGCCGCGGCCGATGCCGCGGCGACCACGGCCTTCCTCGGGGGCGCGTCCGCTCCCATCGCGACACGCGCCGACTGGGCCACCTGCTCCCAGTTGCGCACCTCGATCAGCTGCAGGGAGATGTTGTCGTCGCTTCCGCGCTTCTCGGCGAGGGCCACGAGCTCCTTGCACGCATCGTACGGGTGGGAGCGGGAGACGATCTCCCGCAGCTCCTCGTCGAGGATGCAGGCGTGCAGCCCGTCGGTGCACTGCAGGACGAAGTCGCCGTGGTGGAGGAGCTGCGTCGCGAAATCGGGCTGGCAGAAGGGCTCGCTTCCCAGGCTGCGCGTGAGCTCGCTCCGGTGGGGGCTCGCCATGGCCTTGCGCTCGAGCAAGAGCCCCAGCTTGACCGGCACCGACGTGGCCACGTGGTCGGTCGACAGCCGGCGGATCGTCTTCTGCCGGATGAAGTACGCGCGGGTGTCGCCGACATTCGCCACATATGCGGCGCCGTCGCGGAAGACCGAGACCACCAGCGTGGTGGCCATCTTGCTGCCCTTCTGCTCGTTGATCGCCTTGTCATGGACGGCGGAGCAGGCCGCCGTGAACATGCGCCGCAGGAGCGCGTACGGCTTCATGTCCCCGGGGGTGTCCTGGAACTCCTTGAGCGCCGTCTCGATCGCAAGCTTGCTCGCGACCTCTCCGTGGTCGTAGCCGCCCACCCCGTCGGCCAGCAGAGCCACGCTTCCCTGCTTCTCCCGGGTCAGGGGGTCGGGCGACTCCCAGAAATCGAGCGAGTCCTCGTTGATGGGCCGCACGGGGCCGGTGATGGAGAGGCGTGCGTAGCGCAGGCGCATGGATCAGGGTAAAAAAAATGGCCCCGCTGCACGATGCAGACGGAGCCATTGAGTGTTATGCGGCTCGGAGCCGGGTCAATGAGATCTACGCGGGCTTCTGCGTGAGGATCATCTCCTTGCCCTTGGCCTTGCTGCCCGTGGCGAAGTAGATGAGCCCGTAGATTCCCCAGGCGGCGGCGACGCCGAGTGCGATGTACGACTCGTGCCAGCTCATTCCCGCCACGGAGAACGGACCGATGAGATAGAACAGCATGCACAGCAGGTTCGCGAGGAAGCCGAACACCGGGATGACGAAGTGCTTGATCCCATTGAACATGTGGTGCTCCTTGAAGGCCACGATCGCGACGATGCAGGTGATCATGTAGAGGAGGAACGTCCCGAAGTTGCTGACGAGCGTGACGATCAGCAGGGAGTTCGGGATCCACGTGTAGACGTGCGGGCTGAAGATTCCGAAGCTGTACCAGATGTTGTGCTTGTCGAGGGCCGCCGGGTCCGAGGATTGGCCGCCGAGGTAGGTGGTCACCGTGATGATGCCGATGACGATCGACAGGATGCACAGCGTCCAGATCGAGCGGTGCGGCGTCAGGGTCTTGCCGTGCAGGAGCCCGAAGTGCGAACCGACCTCCTGGTCGCGGCCCATCGCGTAAGTCACGCGGGCCCCCGTGTTCATGCAGGCGAGCGTCGTGCCGATGAGCGCGAGGAACACCGTCGCCGCCTGGACCAGCATGAAGGCCTTGCCCGCTGCGTAGCTGCCGAACACCCACGTGCCGGCCAGCACCATCATGTCGCCTATGGGAGCGCTCGAGGCGCCCGCCGAGGAGAGCGTGTAGCCGCTGTTCAGGAAGTAGTTCGCCGCGAAGTACT
>CAYNLL010000380.1:0-3604 GCA_964398015.1 uncultured Opitutaceae bacterium
GATCCCCCTTGCGGCGGGAGCCCTCGCGCTGGCGCCGCTCGTCCTCTACCGCGGCATGTTCGCCCGCCTGTTCTGGTTCGGCGACGAGTTCGACCTCATCGACCAGATGGACAGGCTGGGGTTCTGGCGCTGGATGTGGCTCGTGTTCGCCGAGAACTTCGTGCCGCTCTTCAAGGCCCTATGGGGCGGCGCCGTCCTCCTGTTCCAGGGCTCGTATTTCTCGATGGTGGTTCTCGTGTGGCTGGTCCACGGCATCAATGTCGCGCTCCTCGGGCGCGTGATGCGCGCCTGCGCCGCGCCCTGGATCGCCGTCGCCGTGGCCCAGGTCCTCTTCGGCCTGGCCCCGGGCAACTTCGAGACGCTCGCCTGGACGGTGCAGGGGTCCGCCGTGCTCTCGATCACCTTCATGCTCCTCGCGTTCGACGGCTTCTTCCGGTCGCCCCCGGCGCGCGCGTCCTTTGCGTGGTCTGCTGCAAGCGCCCTGGCCTTTTCGCGCGGGATCCTCACGGGGGCGCTGCTCGGCGCGGCGAGCCTCGCGGCGGCCGGCGACTCCAGCCTCGGGCGCCTGCGCCGTGCCTTGGGCTACCTCGCCCCGGTGCTGGTCGTGGCGGGCCTGATCGGGATCCTGGCGGAGGGCAATCACCGGCACTTGGCGGGACACGCCGGGGCGGCCGCCGCCTACGGGGCGTGGTACTACTGCCTCAACCCGGCCTACAGGATCCTCGGCGTGGAGTCATGGGGCTGGCGCACGGTCGCTGCGCTTGGCCTGTGCAAGCTCGCGCTGGTCGCCTGGGCGCTCGCCCGCAGCGGAGGCTCCACGCGCCGGCTCTTCGCGCTCCTCGCGGCGTTCGACCTGGGCAACGCAGCCCTCCTCGGCATCGGCCGGTACCACACGGGCCTCGAGACGGCGATCTCGTCGCGCTACCAGTACGCCTCTCTGATCGCGGTTGCGCCCCTCGCGGGCTACTGGGCCGCGTTCCAGTGGCGGCGGATCCCGGGACCGGCGGCCCTGAGAGCCGCGGCGGCGGGCGCGGTGCTCCTTGCCGCCTCGGTCGTCCTGTGCCGCCAGTGGGGCGGGGAGCTCGATTCCTTTACGGCGTGGCGCGGCACGCATTCGCGGCAGGTGCTCCTTGTCGAGGCCGCGCCCGGTCCGCATTCCGTCCCCGGGATACCGTTCATGGAGATGGCGCGGGCGCGCGCGCTTATCGCCCGCTACCACCTGCACTGACACCGGTCACCCGGGCTTGCGTCCGGTGGCGGCGATCAGCTCGTTCGGGAGGTCGTGGAGGCGCACGTCGACGAAGCCGGCCTTCCGCAGGTAGATGCCGAGCTCCTCCCGGGTGGAGGCCATGCTCAGGTGAGCGGGCCTGCGCTCCAGGGGGTAGCTTGCCCCCTCGGTGAAGACCTTCCATCCGTGCTCGGAGTCGAGGGGAAAGTTGTCAAAGTAGCAGCGTCCGCCGGGGCGAAGCACGCGGTAGGCCTCCTCGACGTAGCGGTAGCGGTCCCACTCGAAGAGGTGCATGAAAACGATGGTGCAGTACACCAGGTCGAACGCGTCCCTCGGGAATTCCTGCAGGCCCACGGTCGCCAGCTCCACCAGCGTCGTGTTGGGGCGGTCCTCAAGCCTGGGGGCGGCGTGGGAGAGCATGACGCCGGAGATGTCGGCTCCAAACCAGTGGAGGCACTCCCGGCTCAGGGGCTTGCCCACGCGGGCGATGCCGCAGCCGATCTCGAGGACGACGTCGTTGGGCCCGAGGCCCGTCGTCGCCCGCAGGGTGTCGATGAAGCCGCGCGCGGTGAGGTCGAGCGTCGCCTCGTCGGTGTGCCCGGCGACCGCGAGGGTGGCGAGCTCCTGCTCCTTCGCCTGGAGGTCCCACACCTTCTTGTACTGCGAGCGCTCGCCGAGCGCGACTGTGCTCGCCTGCCAGCGGGCCTTTGCATCGGCGCTCATGGCGGGCTCGCCTCCGACCAGATGGTGGTCTTCATGATCCAGCGCCATTCGCCGCCCTCGATCTGAGCCTCCAGGCTGAACGCATGGCGTCCCGTTGGGGTCTCAAAGGCGACCTCGAACCCCGGGCGGGGATTGGCCGCCTGGGGCCCGTAGCGCGCGATTACCTCGGGCTCCTCGAGGCCGTGGCGCCCCGTGAAGACGCGGCCGCCCAGGTTGACGCGGATTCCGGTGATCGCCCTGCCGTCAGCCGGCCACGCCCAGCCCCTCAGCGTGAACGAGGGGCCGCGGTAGATCCTGAACGGGGAGGTGTGCAGGTAGTAGGTGAAGGGGGCGCCCTCGACCGCGGCGCGCGCAGGGGGCGGGGCCGGCTGCGGAGCCGGCGCGAAGCGGCGCCCGAGCGCGCGAAGCGGCGCCGTGAGCCTCCACGAGAGGGAGGCCTTCATCCGCGCGAGCTCGCAGGAGAGCGCGGCCGCCTTCTCTCCCTCGGCCTCGGCCTTCCGTGTCAGCTCCTCGAGGTCGAGGAACGCCTCCTGTTCGCGCTTCAGGAGCGCGGCGCGCTGCTCGTGCAACACGTGCACGTAGCGGTTGCGCTCACCGTGGTCCAGGAACTCCTGGACCATGTTGGCGCGGAACTCCGCCTCGCGGCGCAGGACGCCGTCAAGCTCCGCCTGGAGCGCGGCCAGGCGCGTCGCCGGGTCTTCGTCGCCGGGGTTCATGGGAGGTGGGCCAGCCAGGATCTCGTGGTGCGGGAAAGGTACGCCATCGAGAAGTCCTCCGCAACCAGCGTGAGGTTTGGGTTGTACGCCGGGTCGGAAATCAGCAGCTCGCCCCACGTGTTCATCATGTAGTCGATCTCGGACTGGAAGCGCGCCTTCTTCTCGGGCGTGTCCTCGACGCCGCGCGTCGCCGACTCGTGGTGGTAGAGCTCGGCGTACGGCGTCCAGAGATTCCTGTAGCCCGCCTTCATCAGCTTGCAGCAGAGGTCGACGTCGTTGAAGGCGATTGGAAGCGCGCGCTCGTTGAACCCGCCGACCTCCAGGAAGCGGTCCTTGCGGATGACCAGGCAGGCGGCCGTCACCGCGCTGTAGTTCTGGGCGAGCCGAAGGCGGTTCTTCTGGCCCTGGTCCCCGCGCGGGAACTCCTTGAACGGATGGCCTGCAACGCCCCCGAGGCCCAGGATGACGCCGGCGTGCTGCACCGTGTTGAGGGGGTAGTAGAGCATCGCCCCGACTGCGCCGATCTCGGGGCGGCATGCCTGGCTCACCATCTCGGTCAGCCAGCCGCTCGAAATCGCCTCGACGTCGTTGTTGAGGAGGGCGACCACCTCGCCGTCGGACTCCTTGATGGCAAAGTTGTTGATCGCCGAGTAGTTGAACTGGCCGCTGTAGGGCAGCACGCGCAGCCGGGGATCCAGGCCGCGGTTGACCTCCGCCATGTAGGCGAGCGTCTCGGGGTCGTCGGAGTCGTTGTCGACGAGGATGATCTCGTAATTCGGATAATCCGTGACCTTCATGATGCTGGCGATCGCCTGGCGGAGCAGCTTGAGGGCGTTGCGGGTCGGGATGATGATCGAGGCCAGCGGCGCGGGCGACGGGACGGGAAACTTGATCCTCCAATGGTCGCCCGGCACGGGCAGGATCTCCACGGCCTGCT
>CAYNLL010000381.1:0-3599 GCA_964398015.1 uncultured Opitutaceae bacterium
CTCGACGCGCTCTTGCTGCCGTAGCCGCTCGACGCGCTCGTGCTGCAGGTGCCGCTCGACGCGCTCGTGCTGCCGATGCCGCTCGACGCGCTCGGAGTAGCGTTGGGGCGGTCCCTCTGCCACCTCTCCGCAGCACCCTTGGCGCGCGCCATTGCCTCCGACCCACATAGCACCCGGATCGTCGCCTCGACGCGAGAGCCGCAGAACACGACCTCTCCGCGCCGGAATTTGATCTTGTCGGTACCGATCTTGACGATCTCGACGGTGGGCACCGCGACCACCATCCAAACGGCATCATCGGCATTGGACAGCAGCCTCCAATCCCCCTCACCCCACGCGAGACCGTGCAGGCCGTGGCCGCACGAGGGTGAGGGGTCCCAGTCGGGAGCCTCGACCGGACCTCTACGGGGCCAGACGAAATCCCACTTTATGTGCGAATCGACCGGACTGCGCGCGTGCATGTCGGCGTCACACGTGCGGAGGACGAGCGTCGTCTCGGGCTCGGGGGGCAGGGGCGGCAGGGGCGGGAGCGTGGACGTAGGCTTGGGGGCCGAGGTCGTTGCGGGTAGCTTCTTCGTCGTCTTCTTCGTCGTCTTCTTCGTGGGCATTCGCTTCGCTTTCATGACTTGTCTCCAGACTTTTCGCAGCCCTCCCCATGATCCACCTTGTCTTCTCCAACTTGAAGACTTGGATCCAAGGGACGCACCACGGGGTTTCGCAGACGCACTTGCAAGCCTACCTCAACGAGTTCGTCTTCCGGTTCAACCGCCGCTTCTATCCGATGACGGCATTCAACAGTGTTCTTGGCATCTCGGCGCGCACGGTACCTCCTACCTACGAGTCGCTGTATTCGGGCGAGTGGCAACATCCTGGCACCGTGAAAATCTAGCCGTCGAGGAGGGCCGCCAAGCCCTCCGGGGGTAACGACGAGAGTGCCGTTCTTCGTCTTGAGTAGGTAGCCTCGTTCCCGGATCGCCCTGCTCTACCCAGCGCACGCCTCCGGCCTCCTGGCCGAAGCCTGCGGGCAGCAATACCTTCACCGCCCAGCGGGTGACGAGCGCGGCGCTCCAATGGGCCGTCACGACTCCACCTCCAGCACCGGGCAGGCGATCCGTGCGCGGATGAGTCGGGCCATCTCCGCGTGGCCTGTGACGCGGCCGGCGGCACGGGCGGCGGCGTTGGCGGCGGCACGGGCAGCGGCGTCGGCGGCGTCGGCGGCGGCGTTGGCGGCGGCACGGGCGGCGGCGTTGGCGGCGTAGACGGCGGCGTAGACGGCGGCGTTGGCGGCGTAGACGGCGGCGTAGGCGGCGTAGGCGGCGTAGGCGGCGGCGTTGGCGTAGGCGGCGTTGGCGGCGGCGTAGGCGTGCCGCACCTCCTCCACGGTCGCCTCCCCTCGACACCACGCCTCGGCGGCCTCAACCGCGAGGCGCGGGCGGTCCTCCCCGGCGGGGACGTACATGAGGGAGGTTCGTGCGCAGTCGCAGGCCGCCAGCACGATCGCCTGGCGGTGCTCGGCCGTCGTCGCCGTGCGACCTGCGAGCCAGAGCAGCCAGTCTGGCCGCTCGCAGGCTGCCCACGCGGTAGCGGAGTCGGGCTGCGTGGCCGACCACTCGATAGACTCCTCGCAGGCGCCGAGGTCGACGAGTGCGGCGCTCCAATGCGGGCTCACGACGCCCTCGGCGTCGCGGGCGTCCTCGTTGCACGCCTCGCAGTCGCCGTCGTACCGCAGTTCGGGGTCCGACTCGTTGAGGTCCCTCGAGCACTGGACGTAGCCGGTGGCGCCGCAGGCGCCGCACTCGGGGTCCCGGCAGCCCCCGTGGGATCCGCGGTCCGCGGGTCCGCACTCGTGCACCTCACCCTGGCCACGGCAGACCGGGCAGGCGAGCGAGTGGGCAATGTCGTGTTCCTTTTGGTTCATCTTGTTCATGCACCCTACTTACTGTGAGCACGATAGACGTGCAAGCCAATTCCGACGGCGTCGAGAAGATTGTGTCGAAGGCCCTTCGGGATGTCCTCGTAAGCCTCCTCGAGGACGGCGAGCTCGTCGGGAGAAAGCGCCGCCAAGACCCTCTTGGCCGTGACCTCCTTGGGCACCGAGCCTTTCCAGGCGTGAGGAAGGATCAGGTGAACGCGGTCGTGGTCCTGGTCGGCCGCCTGGACGCAGGCCTCGGCGTACCGGCCCACGAGCACCGCCAAGGTGATGAGGTCGTTCGGCGGCACGTGGGAACGAGGGTACACCTGCGGGCACTCGATGACGGCCTCGGCGAGGCACGAGTCGACCTGCTCGAACGGAGGCTCGCCGATGCCTGCAGCCCCCAGGCGCGGGCGTCCTGTTTCGGTGAACCACACCGCCCAGCCCGTGCAGGCACCCGGGTCGATGGACAGATAGAAGCCGTGTCGCCCTTTCGAAAGGAAGTGGCTTCCCCGACGCCGGGAGAAGGGTTCGAGGGTTTTCACTTAGGCTCCCAAGGCACCAGACGCCCGTCCGGTCCGAACACAGGCTTGGCTTTCTTCGACCAGCACCTGGACAGAAGGGGTTCGGTCCTCGCCGACACATCTGGCAGGAACTCGTTCGCGCCTTCGACCATGACGCGGGCGAGCTCGATGGCGACGTCGTGTGCACCTGGCGTGTCGTCCGTCTCGAGGATGATTTCGTCGTGGACGAAGTTCACCGAGCGAGAGCCGAAGAGCACCGAATAGGGACGACCTTCCCTCCCGTCGTAGGTGTAGCAAGCCCTCTGCACGAGGTACAACGCCCGCTTGGCGGCGTCCGAACCCAGCCCCTGGAAGAAGGTGTTCGACGCCGCGCAGTACGTGCAGGCGCCCCTCCATCGCTCAGAGAACAGGTGCTTGACGGTAGCCTCCCCAGACTCGTCATCCACCAGGCCTGCGACGTGGTTGAAGTAGTCGTTCATCTCAACCCAGCGCTGGAGCCAGTACGCCTTCAGCTCCTTCGCCTTCGATTCCGTCAAGATGACACCGTAGTTCTTCCTCGCGAACAGCACGAGACTCGACAGCCCCAGACCCCCAGGGAAACCGAAGTTCGCGACCTTGGCCGTCTGGCGCGCGTTATCGAACGCTTCGTCCCCTGACTTCTTCATCTGGACGGCGTCCTCGTAGGTCACCCCCAGGATGTGCGCTGCGAAGTCTGTGTGAGGGTCCTTCCCCGCGTTCAAGACCTTCGCCAATTCGCTCTTCCCAAACAGCGAAACACAGACCTGGGCCAAGGTATGCAGCTCGAGCCCGGAGAAGTCGGCCGTGGCGAAGACCTTGCCCTTGCGGGGGACGAAGGCCTCGCGGATGCCGGGCAGGCGCCGGGGGTTCTGCACGTTCGGGTTGCTTGACGTCGACCTACCCGACCCCGCCATTCCGAAGCTCGTGTGCACCGGATGCTCCATGCCCGCGCGCAGGACCGGGATGTCCTTGTTGAGGACGGCTTTCAGCGACGTGAGCGCCGCGTAGTCCTCGAGCAGGTCGTCGCCGGAGGCTTCGCAGGCGTCCGCGTCCAGGGACACGCCACCCTTGTCCGTCAAGCGCAGCGTCAGGCCCTCCCTTGCGCACACCTCACGCATCCTCGCGGCAGCCTTCTTGGTGTCCCT
>CAYNLL010000382.1:0-3598 GCA_964398015.1 uncultured Opitutaceae bacterium
TGGAGGCCCACATCTTCATGCCGGTCGACACCCCCCGCGCCAACGTGGTCGAGTGCGAGCTGACGGGGGCGCACGTGACCCTGGTCCGGGGCCTGATAACGGACTGCGGCGCCGAGGTGGCGCGGCGCAAGCAGGCTGAGGGATGGTTCGACGTCTCCACGCTCAGGGAGCCGTACCGGCTCGAGGGCAAGAAGACCCTGGGCTACGAGCTGGCCGAGCAGCTCGACTGGGCCCTGCCCGACGTCGTGCTCTACCCCACAGGGGGAGGCACAGGCCTCATCGGCATGTGGAAGGCGTTCGACGAGATGGAGCGCATGGGGTGGATCGGGAGCCGGCGCCCCCGTATGTTCACGGTCCAGGCCGAGGGGTGCGCTCCCATTGTGAGGGCCTTCGAGTCCGGGGCCGCGCGGGCGCAGGAGTTTCCCAACGCGCACACCCTCGCCTCGGGGCTGAGGGTGCCCAAGGCCATCGGCGACTTCCTCATCCTGGACGCGTTGCGGCGCTCCAAGGGCGGCGCGATAGCGGTATCGGACGCGGCCATGCTCGCCGCGGCCAGGGAGATGGGTTCTGCTACCGGCGTTTTCGCCGCCCCCGAGGGCGCGGCGTGCTACGCGGCGCTAAAGAGGCTGGTCGCCAGCGGCTCGATCAAGCCGGGCGAAAGCACCGTGATCTTCAACACAGGTTCGGGCCTCAAATACCTGGAATTCTACGACCAGCACGCGTGAGGCCGCTCCGTCGCCGCTAACCCAGCGCGCGCTCTAGGTCGCCGATGAGGTCGCCCGCGTCCTCGATGCCCACCGACATCCTCAGCAGGTCGGGCGGAGTCGCGCTTTGGGGGCCCTCGATGCTGGCGCGGTGCTCGACGAGGCTCTCCACGCCGCCGAGCGACGTCGCGCGCTTCCACAGCTGAAGCCGGCCCAGCACCGCGAGCGCGCCGGGAGCGCCGCCCTTCACGCGCAGCGAGAGCATTCCCCCGAAGCCCCCGTTCATCTGGCGGGCCGCCACGCGGTGTCCCGCGAATCCCGGCAGGCCGGGGTACAGGACGGCCTCCACGCGGGGATGCGCGGCGAGGTGCTCCGCGATCCGAAGCGCGCTCGCGCTCTGCGCGGCCACCCGCACGAAGAGGGTCCGCATGCCGCGCAGAAGGAGCCACGCCTCGAACGGCCCGAGCACCGCGCCTGCCTGGACGCGGATCGCCTTGATGCGCGACCACGTCTCGTCCTCCGCCCGCGTCGTGAGGGTCCCTGCGACGACGTCGGAATGGCCGTTCAAGTACTTCGTGGCGGAATGCATGACGAGGTCGGCGCCAAGCGCCAGCGGCTGCGTGTGCACGGGTGTGGCGAACGTCGAGTCGACCGCCAGCCTGGCGCCTGCCCGGTGGGCCACCTCGGCCAGGGCCGCGATGTCGCTGACCACAAGCGTCGGGTTTGCGGGCGTCTCCGCCCAGAGGAGCCTTGTCTCTCCCGGGCGCACGGCGGCCGCCACGCGACCCGGGTCGGTCATGTCCACCGACTCGATCCGGAGGCCCCAGTCGGTCGCCCACCCGACGAGCCAGTTGCGGAGCGCCCAGTAGATCACGCCGGGGACGAGGACGTGGTCCCCCGGCCTGAGCGACAGGAACACCGCCGTCGCGGCCCCCATGCCCGATCCGAACACCGCGGAGGCCGCACCGCCCTCCAGCCGGGTGAGCACGGCCTCCACCGAGTCGTAGTTCGGGTTGTCGGCGCGCGAGTAAAGGCGTCCCCCGATGAGCCTGTTCTCCGCGTCGCGCTCGTAGGTCGTCGACGGGTGGACGGGGGGCACGATGGCCCCGGTCGCGGCGTCGCCGAATCCGAGCGCCTGCGCGGCCGCTGTCGCGGGTTTCGTGGGGCCAGAGGGACTCATCCCGAAGCATGAAACGCGCGTCCCGGGCAAAGGCAACATGAGCGTTGGCTCAAGGCCCGCCCCAGGCCGTCACGGCCTCACCGTCTCGACAAACACCAGCCTTCCGCCGCGCACAGCGATGATCGCGGCGTCCTTGTCGGCGTCCCGATCCGAATTGATGCTGGTGCGGCCTGTGACCCCCGGGAAATCCCGGGTCGCGGCCAGCTCTCGGCGCAGCGCCGAGCGCTCGGTCGTGCCCGCGCGGGAGGCCGCGTCCGCCACCAGCATCACCGCGTCATAGGTGAGGGCGGCAAGGCCGTTCGGCACCGAGCCGTACCTCGCCCGGTAAGCCTCGACAAACCTCGTCGACTCGCGGCTTGTGTTCTCCACGGCAAAATGCGTCGAGTAAAAGGCGCCGTCGAGCGCGTCCCCGCCGATCTCGAGCAGCTGCGGGGCCTCGAATCCATCCCCTCCCAGGAGGGTCGCCGGGAGCCCGAGCTCCCGGGCCTGCCGCGCGACAAGCCCGGCCGCGACGTAGTAGCCCGGGAGGAAAAGGGCGTCGGGGTGCGCCGCCCGGACCGCGGTGAGCTGCGCCCTGAAGTCCGTCTCCGCCCCCCCGTATCTCTGGCTGGTGACGACCTCGCCCCCGAGCGCCGTGAACGTCCGCGCGAAATACTCCGCGAGCCCGACCGAGTAGGGGGACGAGGAGTCGATCAGCAGCGCCGCCCTCCTCAGCCCCAGCCGCCGGCGGGCGAACGTGGCGATCACCCGCCCCTGGAACGGGTCGGTGAAGCACACGCGGAATATCGCGTCGCCCACCTGCGTGACCTTCGGGCTCGTCGAGGCCGGAGTGACGAGCGGCACGCCTGACGCCTGCGCGATTGGCGCCGCCTCCAGGGTGCGAGCCGACGAGCATTCGCCGATCAGGGCGACGACCCCGTCGCGAGAGACGAGCTTCTTCGCCGCCGTGGCCGACTCGCCGGGCAGGGAGCGGTTGTCCTCAACCACGAGCTCAACGGGGCGGCGGAGCACGCCCCCCGCCGCGTTCAGCCCGTCCACGGCCAGGCGCGCGCCGCGCAGAGACGCCTCGCCGAAGGAGGCGTCGCGGCCGGTGATCGACATGAAGAAGCCGATCCTCACGGGATCTGCAGCCAGCGCGGGAGCCAGCGACATCGCCAGCAGGAAGAGGAGCCTCCCCACGGCTAGACGCGGATGAAGGTCCCCACCCGCTCGTCGCCGCTCAGGTCAGCTATGTCGGCGCCGGTGGGCCGTTGCGGCTTGTCCCGGTCCCAGCGGACAAGGCAGAGGAATCCAAGGGGCTCCTCCGCGGTCGCGCGGAACTGGTGCCATGTCTGGGAGGGGATGAAGACCAGGCTGTGGGCGTCGATCCCGTGAATCTCCCTGCCTACGAGAACATGCCCGCGCCCCCTGACGACCATCACCGAATGGACATGCTCGTGGCGCTCGAGGGTCGAGTGCCCCCCGGGGGCGATCTCGAAATACCGCAGCTCCGCGCCGAGGTGCTCGCTGCCCCCGAAAAGGACCTGCCGGGTGATGGCCTTGAAATGAGTGCCCTTCTCCTCCTTGTAGGCCAGGACGGGCACGTCCTCCCAGCGGAAGGGCGTCGTCTGGCGAATGACGGTCTTACGCTTCATGCGGCGTAGGTGAAAGCGTGCACTGTCCCCACGAACTGTCGACTCCGCTCGAGCAGGGTGGCCGCGTCGCCCGAGTCGAG
>CAYNLL010000383.1:0-3595 GCA_964398015.1 uncultured Opitutaceae bacterium
GCCCAAGATCGCGAGTACAAATCCAGCCACAGCGCGCAGGAGCCGCGCGCGCCCGGCCGGGGACTGACGGGCCATCCGAGGCATTTGCGCCAATCCTGCGGGCCGGGCGCGCCGGCGCAACCTTAACTCCCGAGGTACGCCGCCTTCAGCTGGGGATTTTTTTTCAGGTCCGCGCTCGGGCCCTCCATGGTGACATGGCCCGTCTCAAGGACGTAGGCGTAGGAGCTGATCTCGAGCGCGAGGTTGGCATTCTGCTCCACCAGGAGGATCGCGATGCCGCGGTCCCGGTTGATCTCGATGATCTTCTCGAAGATCGTGCTGATCAGCCTGGGGGCGATGCCGAGCGAGGGCTCGTCCAGCATCAGGAACTTGGGCTCCCCCATGATGGCGCGCCCGATCGCCAGCATCTGCTGCTCGCCCCCCGAGAGCGTGCCCGCGGTCTGCCGGAGGCGCTCCTTCAGCCGGCCGAAGATCTCGAAGACATAGTCCCGGTTCCTCGCGATCGCGGCCTTGTCCCTTTGCAGGTAGGCCCCCATCGCAAGGTTCTCGTCGACGGTGAGGTTTGAGAAGATCATTCGGCCCTCGGGGACGTGGCAAAGCCCGCGGGCCACGATCTTGTGCGCGGGCACCTGGGAGATGTCCTCCCCGAGGAACGTCACCTTCCCGCTCTTCGGCCTGAGGAGCCCGGAGATGGTCCGCAGCGTCGTCGTCTTGCCCGCGCCGTTTCCCCCGATGAGGGTGACGATCGCGCCCTTGCCGACCTTGAGCGTGACGCCCCGGAGCGCCGAGATTGCGCCGTGGGAGACAAAAAGGTCGGAGATCTCCAGCATGGGCGTCAGTGGTGGGCGAGGCCGGTCGACTCCCCGAGGTAGGCCTCGATCACCTTGGGATCGCTCCGGATCTCGGACGGGGTCCCCTCCGCGATCTTCACGCCGTAGTCGAGGACCGCGATCCTCTTGCACACGCCCATGACGACCCTCATCGAGTGCTCGACCAGGAGGATGGAAAGCGAGAACTCGCGGTGGATCCTCTGGATGAGCGCCATGAGCTCGACCTTCTCGGAGGGGTTCATCCCGGCAGCCGGCTCGTCGAGGAGCAGCAGCTTGGGGCGGGTCGCCAGGCAGCGCACGATCTCCAGGCGCCGCTGGTCGCCGTACGGCAGGCTGTTTGCCGGGACGTTGCGGAAGCGCAGGAGGTGGAACAGGTCGAGGAGTTCCTCGACACGCCGCGTGATCATGGCCTCGTCGTCGTGAAACGCGCGCATCCTGATGAACGCCTGCGCGGGGCTGGTGGCGCGGTGGACGTTGCACGCCACCCGGACGTTGTCGAAGACCGAGAGGCTCTTGAAGAGCCGGATGTTCTGGAAGGTCCGCACGATCCCGGCCTCGACGATCTCGTTGGGGGTCATCCCGGCGAGGTCGATGCCGTGGGAGCGGATGGTGCCGCTTGAGACCGTGTAGACGTGGGTCACGAGGTTGAAGACGGTCGTCTTGCCGGCGCCGTTGGGCCCGATGAGGCCCACCAGGTCGCCGTCGCCTATCGACAGGTCGAGGGCGTTGACGGCGGTCAGCCCGCCGAAGCGGATCGTCGCCTTCTCGAGGTGCAGGATGGGTTCGGCCATGGCGCGTTGGGCTTCGCTAGCCCCGGCTGGGCACGAACCGGCGCCAGGCCCGGGAGAGGATCGCCGCGTAGTCGAAGTTGAAGAGGCCCTTGGGCCGTACGAGCATGAGCATGATGAGCAGCAGGGAGTAGAGGACCATCCGGTACTGGTCGACGGAGCGCAGCACCTCGGGCAGGATCGTGAGCAGGATGGCCGCGAAGATGACACCGGTCGTGTTGCCCATGCCGCCGAGGATCACCATCACCACGATCTCGATGCTCTTGGTGAAGTCGAAGCCGGTCGGCGTGATCGTCAACTTGAAGTGGCCGTAGAGGCCGCCGGCGACGCCGGCGAAGAAGGCGCCCACCACGAAGGCCACGATCTTGTACCGGGTGGTGTTGAGCCCGACCGCCTCGGAGGCGATCTCGTCGTCGCGCGTCGCCATGAAGCCCCGGCCGTAGGTCGACCTGACGAGGCAGGTGACCGTGAAGACCGCCAAGGCCGCGACGGAGAACACCCAGAAGACCGTGGTGTAGCTCGGGATCCCGTTCAGGCCGAGCGCGCCGCCGAGCGCATCCACGTTCTGGAAGACCACGCGGATGATCTCGCCGAAACCCAGCGTGACCAGGGCCAGGTAGTCGCCCTTCAGCCTGAGCGAGGGGATGCCGACGGCCAGGCCCGCAAGGGCGGCGCCCGTGCCGCCGATCAAGAGCGCCGCCAGGAACAGCAGGCCCTGCTGGACGGCGCTGCCGCCGTCCTCGCCCAGGAGGCGCGGGCCGACGAGGATCGTGATCGCCGCCGAGAGGTAGGCGCCGACCGACATGAAACCCGCGTGGCCCAGCGAGAACTGGCCCGTGTAGCCGTTCACCAGGTTGAGCGAGACGGCGAGGATGATGTTGATCCCGACCCCGGTCAGGACGTCCAGGAAGTAGGGGTCGATCCGGTCGGAATAATGGGAGAGCCCGAAGGCGAGCAGCACCGCGGCGAGGAGGGCGATGAGGTGCTTGGGCATCGGGCTTCAGACTTTCTCGGAGGTGAACCGGCCGAGGATCCCGGCGGGCCGGAAGAGCAGGATGCCGATCAGGATCGCGAACGCGATCGCGTCCTTGTAGGTGGACCAGCGAGAGCCGTCCACGAAGGTCTCGACCATCCCGAGGATCAGCGCCCCGAGGGCCGCGCCGGGGATGTTCCCCACGCCGCCCAGCACCGCGGCGACGAAGGCCTTGAGTCCCGGCACGACCCCCATCAGCGGGTCGATCGAGGGGTAGTTGAGCGCGTAGAGCACGCCGCCCGCGCCGGCCAGGGCCGATCCGAGCGCGAACGTGAAGGAGATGACGACGTCGATGTTGATGCCCACGAGCTGGGCGGCGCCGGGGTTGAGCGCCACGGCCCTCATTGCGGTCCCGATCTTCGTGCGGAATACGGTGACCTCCAGGCCGACCATGAGGGCGGCCGCGGCGACGATCACGATCACCTGGTTCATGGAGACGATCAGCCCGCGGACCTCGATCACCTTCGCCGGGAAAACCGAGGGGAATGCCCTGGGGGTCGCGCCGAACACGAGCTGGCCCGTGTATTCCAGGAACAGGGACATCCCGATCGCGGTGATGAGCACGTTGAGCGTGGGCCCGCCGCGCAGGGGGCGGTAGACCAGCCGCTCGATCGTGACGCCCAGCACGGCGCAGCCCACCATCGCGGCGGCCATCGCCGCAAGCCCCCCCCAGACGGTGCCCTGGGGGAGGTGCTTGCCGACAAAGTAGCCGATGAACGCACCCACCATGAACACGTCCGAGTGGGCGAAGTTGATGAAGCGCAGGACGCCGTAGACCATCGTGTACCCGAGCGCGATGAGGGCGTAGATGGCTCCGAGCGAGAGTCCGTTGATCAGCTGCTGGAGAAACTCGGTCATCAGGGGGCCACGGTCTCCAGGAAGTTGAGCTTCCCGTCCCTGATCGCGATGATGGTGGCCGGCTTGGAGGCGTCCCGGTTCGCGTC
>CAYNLL010000384.1:0-3589 GCA_964398015.1 uncultured Opitutaceae bacterium
CAGCGCCACGACGGCCGGGTTGCCGCCGTCCAGTACCTGTACGCCTGGAGCATCAACCCGCCCGCGGTCCTGGCCGACGACCTTAGGGTCTTCTTCGAGGACCAGGAGCACCCGCGCGACCACTACTCGTTCGGCGAGGAGATCATCGACGGCGTCATCAAGTACCAGAGCGGCATCGACGCGCAGATCCGCGTGCTTGCCCAGAACTGGGACTTCGAGCGGATAGCCAAGATCGACCTGGCGATCCTGCGCATCGCGATGTTCGAGATGCTCCATCGCAAGGACATTCCGCCGGTGGTGTCCATCAACGAGGCGATCGACATCTCTAAGGAGTTCTCGAACGCCGATTCCAAGCGCTTCATCAACGGCATTCTGGACCGCCTCAAGGACCAGCTGGGCCGCGACGCCCGCAAGGCCTCCGAATAACCCGGAGAGCCGCTCCGAGGACCGTGCTGTCGTTTCTCAAGAAGTTCAGGGAGGGACTGGCGAGGACCGTCTCGGCGATCTCGTCGAAGACGCAGGGCCTCTTCGGCGGGCGACCGATCGACGCCTCGTCCCTCGACGCGCTCCGCGACGCGCTCTACGGCGCGGACTTCGGCATCGAGACGACGGGCGAGATCCTCGAGGAGATCGGGGCCGCCGCGCGCAAGGAAAAAGGCCTCGAGGGAAGGCGGGCCTCAGAGATCGGCGCCGAGGTGCTCAAGCGCGCCCTCGCGGGCTCGGAGGGAAGCATCTCGAGGGCGGCCTCCCCTCCCACCGTGATCGTCCTCGTCGGCGTCAACGGGTCGGGAAAGACCACGACGGCGGCCAAGCTCGCATTCAAGCTGAAGCAGGAGGGGGGGACGGTCCTCCTCGCCGCCTGCGACACGTTCCGCGCGGCCGCGATCGACCAGCTCAGGTCATGGGCGGCACGCCTGGACCTGGAGATGGTCTCCAACAAACCCGGGGCTGACCCCGCCGCCGTCGCGTTTGATGCGGTGAAGGCCGCGCAGAGCCGGGGCAAGGACTGGGTCGTCGTGGACACGGCCGGGCGGCTCCACACCAAGGGTAACCTCATGGAGGAGCTCCAGAAGATAAAACGGGTGATCGCGAAGATCGACCCGAAGGCGCCGCACCACTCGTGGCTCGTGATCGACGGCTCCCTCGGGGTCAATTCGATCGAGCAGGCGCGGGCCTTCCACAAGAGCTTCGGCCTCACGGGTCTGATCGTGACCAAGCTGGACGGCTCGAGCCGCGGGGGTGCGATCGTCGCCATCTGGCGCGAGCTCAGGCTGCCCATCCTGTTCGTCGGCCTCGGGGAGCGCCCCGAGGACCTCCAGCCCTTCAGCGCCTCGGACTACGCCGACGCCGTCTTCGGGACCGGCAACGCGGAGGCCTGAGCTATTTCGCGGACTGGCGGCGCCGCAGGAGCGTGGCGGCGAGGATCATCGCGAACGAGAGCACGAGCAGGAGGGCCGCGAAGGCGTGAGCCCTGGGGTAGTCGAGGTCCTGGACCTCGTCGTAGAGTGCGATGCTCGCCACCTTGGTGACGCCGGGTATGGAGCCGCCGATCATCAGGACCACGCCGAACTCGCCGAGCGTGTGGGCAAACCCCAGGGTCAGGCCTGCGGCTATTCCCCGCGAGGCGAGGGGAATGTGGACCCTGGTCCAGACGTGCCACGGGGGCGCCCCGTGGGCGGAGCAGGCGTCGAGCTGCTCCTGGGGCACGCTCCTGAGGGCGGCCTGGAACGGCTGCACGGCGAACGGGAGCGAATAGATCACGGACCCGATGACGAGGCCGCCGAAGGTGAAGGCGAGGGAATGCCCGGTGAGCGCCACCCACCAGCTCCCCGGGGGGTGGGAGGGGGAGAAGCCGATGAGGAGGTAGAACCCGATGACGGTGGGCGGCAGGACGAGGGGAAGGGCCACGAGCGTCTCAATCACTGGCGCGATCCGCCACCGCGAGGTGTTCAGCCAATGGGCGAGGGGAAGCCCGACGACGGCCAGCACGGCGGTCGTGACGGCTGCCAGCTCGATCGTCAGGCCGAGCGACTGCCAAAGGGGGCCGGGCAGGCCCAGGAACGTGGCGGGGCTCATGTCTCGCAGCGAAGGACGTACACGATCCCCTGCTCGGTGCCAATCGCGAGCAGCCTGTCATCCGGCGACCATGCGAGCCGCGCCGCAGCGGCCTTCATCCTGACGGTGGCGCGCAGCGGCTGCTTGCGCTCGGGGCTCCACAGGACGACGGACCCGTCGCGGGAGGCCGTCGCCAGCAGTCCGTGGGCCGACTGGAACGCGGCCGCGCAGACCGGGGCCTCGTGGGGGAGCATGGCGGGCTCCCGCCCCTCCGGTCCGGCGCCCGAGCAATCCCACACGCACGCGTCCTTTCCCCCGCTCGTGGCCAGCCAGCGGCTCGACGGGTCGAAGGAGAGGTGGCGCACCTTTCCCTCGTAGCCGCTCATCTGAAGCTCGACGTCGCTCTCCGGCATCCAGAGATGGACGCTCGGGTCCTGGTTTCCCGAGACCAGCCACCGCCCGTCGGGCGACCAGGCGAGCGCGTGGATTCCGTTGCCATAAGGGTATTCCTTCTGGGCGACGGCGTCATCGGCGTCCCACAGGCACACGCCCCCGAAATAGGCGACGGCGGCGCAGCCGCCGCGCGGATGCCACGCGAGGGCAGTGATCGTCTTCGGGGCGTCCTTGAACGTGTGGCGCACGGTGCCGTCCGGGTTGAGATAGGCCAGCGTCCTCCCTGCGGCGGCGGCAAGGATGGGGGTGGATCCGGCCGGCCGCCACGAGAGATGCTCCACCCAGGAGCGACCCAGCGGCGCGGTCGCGACATGCTGGCCGGCGCCACCGTCCCAGAGCTTCACGGCGCCGTCCTGGCCCCCGCTGGCAAGAACGGCGGTCCCGGGCTGCCACGCCACCGCGTTCGAGCCGCCGTCGTGGCCGGGAAGCTCGAACCTCCTGGCGCCATCGGTGCCTGAGAACAGGGAGATGGGTCCGGAGGCTGAAGCCGCCGCCAGCTGGTCCCCCGTGGGCGACCAGGCCAGGTCAATCGCGTAGTCGTCGAGCTGGCCGGCCCAGTGCTTCGTCAGCTGCATGGGCCGGTCACGAGGAGAGGCACGCCCTGAAGGCTTCCGTGAGCGCCGTCCGGTCCAGGTTTTTCCCGATGAACACCAGCGTGTTCGTGCGGGCGTCCGGCCCCCATTCGCGGTCGAACTTTGCGTCGAAGAGCATGTGAATCCCCTGGAACACAAGGCGCTTGGGGGCCCCCCTGACGCTGAGCACGCCTTTCATCCGGTAGATGTCGTTGCCCCGCGTCCGCAGGAGCTCGCCGATCCATTCGTTGAGGCGCCTGCCGTCGAGGTCGCCCGGCTGCTGGATGCCGACGGAAGTCACCCCCTCGTTGTGCTCGTGCGCGGCGTGAAAGTCGGCCTGCCACGAGGGCCTCACGTTCTCGCCCCCGACCTGGACGTGGAGCGGCTCCTCGCCGCAGCCCTCGAAGACGAGGTAGTGCCCCGCCTTGGGCACCTCGAGCTTATAGCGTCCGTTGCCCCCGTCCAGGAGGAGCCGGCTTAGAGACGGCCCCGGAACCACCGCCTCGCCC
>CAYNLL010000385.1:0-3587 GCA_964398015.1 uncultured Opitutaceae bacterium
AAGACGAACCGCAGGCGCGTCGGCGAGGGCAACGCGGAGCTGGCCGCCCGGCTCGCCGTGGAGTACCAAGGCCAGCTCGAAGCCTACGGGGCATGCGCCGGCGCCTTCTTCGCCGGCTGCGCCTTGCGGCTGTGGGTGTACTCGACCGTGGCGGGGGAATGGGCCGAGGTTCCGCGGAGCGGCTGAAGGCGCACGCCGCGGGGCAAGTTTTCACTCGACAGTAAGTGGGGGGGGACGCACTTTCGGCCGATCACCACCCATGGGTAACCTCAAGAAGAAGCGTCGTCTGAAGATGAACAAGCACAAGCGCCGCAAGCGCTTGAAGTCGAATCGCCACAAGAAGCGCACTTGGCAGAAGTAGCCGAAGCCCGCCGTATCCCGCGGCGGGCTTTTTATTGAATAAAGGGTAAATGGCTAAGGGGGTGGCATTAATGCGGGATTTCGTCTTGAAATCCCCATAGGATCCTGCTGTCCTGCCACTCCTTTGCCCGAGATCCGGTCTTGCAGCAGCCTGACGAGGGCCGATTTGCTTCACACCACCACACCAGCGCCCTAATGCTTTTCTCCAAAAAGACTAAGGGGTTTTTTGTCGAGATGAACGAGAGTTCAGTGCTGCTGGCACGGACGACTTCGGCTTCGGCGCCCATGGAAATTGAGGAGCTCAAGGAATGCGCCATCAATGACGAGGCGGCGATCACAGACCTCCTCAAGCTGCTCCAGCCCAAGAAACCGCCCAGCGGGTACCTCCACGCGGTGGTGGGGATGTATCCCTCGAAGCGGCTGCTGCGCAAGCACACCCTCGAGCTGAAGAAGATGAAGGAGCCGGGCTACATGGCCGACGTCTTCACCCAGCAGCTGCGCATCGAGCAGGACAAGTTCACGCTCGCCATGCTCAACGCGGGGGACGGCACCGACTATGACCTGGCCAAGGCCAGCCAGAAGGAGGTGATTTTCTGCGGGGCTCCCAACGACGAGATCAACGCGGCGCAGGAGGCGCTGCTGAACCTGGGGATCTTCCCGGAGCGCCTGGAGCTCGGGGCGCTGGCGACATTGGGGGCCCTCGTCGACTACCTGGCCTTCGAGAAGTCCAAGACGCCGACGCTCGTCCTGGACGTGGGCAACGACACGACGCACAGCTTCATCGTCTCCTCGAGCGGGGTCGAGGCCTCGCGGCCGATCCCCCAGGGCCTCGAGGCCATGGTGCCGGTCGTGCAAAAGGAGCTCGGCCTCAAGGACGAGGAGTCCGCAAGGAAGCTTTTCCGGTCCAACACGTTTGATTTCACCGGCATGGGGCCGCTCCTGATCAAGCGCCTGCTCAAGGAGCTCCAGTCCTCGATCGGGTTCTACGAGGTCCAGACGGGGCAGTCGGTGGGGCAGGTGGTTTGCATCCAGCTCTCGCCGAAGCTCTCGTGGCTCGAGGGGGCGCTGGCCTCGTCGTTGGGCATTTCCCCGCTGAAGATCAATCCCGTCCCGTGGCTGCGCTCTCGCAAGGTGGTCGTTCCCGACGCCCTGGCGACGACGGCGGGGGATTTCCACTGGTTCGGGCTCATGGGCCTCATGGTTCGGTACGACGCTCACAATGGCACCCACGGCGACGAAAAAAAGTGACCCGGCCGTGTCCGTGGTGCCCGCGTGGCACCCGAACCTGCGCATCGCCGAGAACCTTCCCGACACGAAGGTCGTGCGCACGGCGTTCTTCGTCAACGGGGCGGCCATCCTTGTGGCGATCGCGCTGCTGCTCTACCTCGGGCACCAGGAGTGGTCCCTGCACGAGGTCCACAAGCAGATCGCCGACCTGCAGCGCGATATCGACCGGGACAAGCGGGAGAGCGCCGCGGCCGTCCGCCTCTACGGGGACTTCAAGCTCGAGGAGGCCAAGACGCTCGAGGCCTCGGATTTCGTCGCCTCAAGGCCCCTTCTCTCGGAGATCATCCTCAGGCTCGGCCAGATCACCCCGAAGAAGATCGCGTTTGACGCGCTGGATTTCAAGGGCTCCGGCGTCAGCATCAAGGCGACGGTGAAGGGCGCGCCGGACAGGGCGAGCGGCGACGCCGCCGCCTACGAGAAGCAGCTCCGGACCGACAAGGTGCTCGGTCCCATGTTCAGCGACGTCAACCTGCTGACGATGCGGCCCAACGCGATAAATGGCCGCCTCGTGATCGAGATCCTCTGCAACTTCAACAAGGGACTTAAGAGGAAATGAGCAACGAGGAACTCATAGCCTTCCTAAAGAAGAACGTGATCGCCGTCGGCTGCGTCGTCGCGAGCATCGCGATCGCGGTCACGATCTACCTGCGCAGCGACCTCCTTCCGGAGGCCGAGAAGGTCTTCGCCCAGAACGCCCAGAAGGCGGCCCTCCTTGCGGCGAACATCGAGGACTCTGAGCAGCTCAAGGAGCAGCATGCGACGCTCGTGTCCGCCAACAAGACGATCGAGGACCGGCTGATCAAGGTGGGGCAGCTGGCCGAGAACCTGCAGTACTTCTACAAGCTGGAGTCCGACACGGGCGCGAAGATCGACATCCGCCAGGTGCCCTGGGCGCCGCCGCTGAGGGGGGCGCCCAAGACGGCGTACACGCCCGTGGGGTTTGCGCTCACCGCCACCGGGCCCTATCCGCGGGTGCTCGACCTGCTCCGCAAGCTTGAGAGCGGCGAGCACTACTGCCGCGTCAACACGTGCTCGCTCCATCCCTTTGGCGAGGGGCGCGGCGCGCCGATCCAAATGACGCTCTCGATCGACCTGCTCGGAACCCAATGAGAACGGCGAAGCGAAATCCTTTCCCTTCCTCCTGGACGCTCCTCGTCCTTGTCGCGGTGCTTGCGCCCGCGGCCCGTGCCCGCGTCGAATCCGAGCTCGCCCCGCCGGACAAGCGGAAGGTGAGCGTGGAGAAGGCGGTGGCCCTGGCGAAGATGGTGCCCCCCGCTCCGCTGCCGGCCGAGGTCGACCAGCCGTTCGCCCCCCCGGGTTTCGACCTTACGGATGCGGAGGAGGCGGCGGCCGCCGCCGCCGCCGCGCGGCAGGCCGCCGCGCTCAACCCCGGCTCCGCGATCGTGGCCCCGCCCACGGACCGCCAGCTCCTCGAATCGATCGTTGCCAAGATCAGCCCCTCCGGCACTATCTACGTCGGGGGCCGGCCGATGCTCATGTTTGGCAAAAGATTTGTTAAAACGGGCTCCCACTTCACCGTCACGTACAAGGGAACCGACTACGACCTTGAGTTAACTGACATAGATGGCTCAAATTTCACCCTTCGCTACAACCGCGAAGAAATCACCCGGCCCATTAAACCTGGAAAGTCACCATGAGATCCCGCCTTTACCTCCTCGCAGTCCTGTCGGTACTTCTGGTAGCAGCGGCGCCGGCGCGCGCTCAGTCAAAGGCGGCCCCGAAGCCGACACCCCCTGCGGACGCCCAGGCGGCGGCCGCAGACACGCAGGTGACCGTGTCCGACGTGTCCGTCAAGGACACCTCCGGCTCCTCCGGCCCGGCGACCAGCAAGGGCAAGGACACCCTCTCGGTGGATTTTCCCGATGAGGAGATCCGCAACATCCTGCGCAACGTCGCCGAGCTCTTCGACCTGAACCTGG
>CAYNLL010000386.1:0-3583 GCA_964398015.1 uncultured Opitutaceae bacterium
GAGGCGGCGTCGCGCCCGCGCGTGGCGGCGACGATCAGCCCCGGGGCGATCCCGTCGGTCGGGTCGAACAGGCGCCAGCCGCCCCCGAGGTAGGCCTCGAAGCAGGCGTGGAAATTCATGGGCTCAAGGCCGACCGCGTACCCGCCGACGTAGCGCGCCGGGATCGAGAGCGCCCGGCAGAAAGCGATCGCAAGGTGGGTGTAGTCGCGGCAGACCCCCTTCCTCGTCTGCCAGACGTCCCATGCCGAGGTCCTGCCGTCGGTCGACCCCGGGGTGTAGGCCACGTTCTCGTCTACCCAGCGGCAGATCAGGCGCACCTGCTCCGCGCGGTCCTCGACCTTCCCGAAAAGCTCCCATGCGCTCGGGCCGAAGCGGTCGCTCTCGCAGTAGCGGCTGGGCAGGGTGTAGGTGAGGATGTTGAGCGGCAGGCGGCCCGGCTTGTCCGCCGGCACCGACAGGGGCATCTCGGGACGGTCGACCTCCACGGTGGCGGAGTAGCGCAGCTCGAAGGGCCCCACCGGCGCCTCGAGCCGCAGCACCCGCTCGCCCTTCACCGTCTTGGCGATCTCCGTCGGCACGTCCGGCGCGCAGGTGATCGCCTCGGCGATCAGCCTCTGCTGCGCGTCGGTGTTGACCAAGACGTTGAACGTGAATGCAGCGCTGGGGGCCACAACGGAGTAGCGCAGCGTGCAGCCAACGGTGATACTCATTGAGCCGCAATGTGGCTGCGCGGGTCACGTTGCGCAATATCGGGCTGCTCCCAATTTAGCCGGGGCGCGCGGCCTGATATGATCACTATGTCATTTCACATCATTACTTTGCACAATCAAAGAAGGTTCCCGGAGCGTTTTGTTGTTTAGCTGCGGACGCCCGCACCGTTAACTCCCGCCCATGGAAGAGCCCCACGGACGAGCGAACGCCATGCGGTGGGAGATGTTCGCCCTGTCGTTCACGGCCCTCTTCCTCGAGATGATGGTGATCCGGTGGGTGCCGTCGGTCGTTCACCTGGTCGCCTACTACGCGAACCTCATGCTGCTCAGCTCCTTCCTAGGGCTCGGGATCGGGGCGATGGCGGCGGGCCGCAGGTGGAGCCTCTTTGGCTGGTTTCCCCTGTTCCTTGCCGCCGACATCGGGATGCTGCTCATGGACCGGAACGCCGTGCTGGGCACCTCATCGAGCGAGGCCCATTTCTTCGCCCTGCCGCCGTCGATGTTTCACACGTTTGTCCTGATCAGGATCTTCGCGGTGAACGCCCTCCTGTTCGTCCCCCTGGGACAGCGGATGGGCGCCCTCTTCAACGCGCTTCCGCGGCTGACGGCCTACGCCTGGGACCTCGCGGGCAGCCTCTGCGGCACGCTGTGCTTCGGGCTGTTCTCGCTCAAGCTGTTCTCGCCGGTCCTCGGCATCGCCGGGGTCATGGCCGTCTACCTCCTGATCTCCACGTGGAGGGTGAGGCTCCTGGCCCTCCCCCTGTTTGCGGTCGCCCTTGTCGCGGTCGTGCGCAACAGCGACCCCAACGCGATCTGGTCCCCGTATTACTACATCACGGTCAACCGGCTGGAAACGCCCCTGGTGACCGAGTCCGCACCCCCAGCCGACCTGCTCACGCGGCGCGACCCGCCCGTGTACATGGTCAAGGTGAACCAGTTCGGCTACCACTTCGACGCCGCGCTCGACTCGACCCGGTACACGCGGGGCACGACGACGGGCAACAACATCCGCTGGCTCGAGATGCAGTACAGCCTCCCCTATGCCGTGGCCGACGGCCGCGACCGGGTGCTGGTGGTCGGGGCCGGAGGGGGGTTCGACGTCGAGGCCGCCCTGGCGCAGGGCGTGGCGCACGTCGACGCCGTGGAGATCGACCCCGCCATCATCGCGCTCTCGCGAAAGTTCAACGCCGGGGCTCCCTACGCCGACCCCCGGGTGGCGGTGCACATCGACGACGCGCGCTCCTACCTGGCCAAGGCGACGCCGGGCTACGATCTTGTCGTCTTCGGCTTCCTCGACTCGCAGGCCCTGTTCAGCACCATGAACAACGTCCGCCTCGACGGGTACGTCTACACGGTCGAGAGCATGCGCTCCGCGTTCCGCCTGCTCAACGCCAAGGGCATGCTCACGCTCTCGTTCTACCTCGGCAAGCCGTGGCTCGGGCCGAAGATCTACCAGCTGGTGTCCGAGGCCACGGGCCGCACGCCCACCCTCTACCTGGACTCGAGCGGGAGCACCCTGATCCTGTGCGTCCCCAGGGACGCCGCCGTCGTGCTGCCGCAGGCCTTCGGCCTCTTCCACAAGGCGGGATACGCCAACATGGCCGCGTACGACCTGCCGACGGACGACTGGCCCTTCCTCTACCTGGTGAGGCGGATAATCCCGTCCGACTACCTGGTCGCCATCGCCAGCATGCTGGCGTTCTCGATCGCCACGGTGGCCTGCCTGAGGCGGGGCGCTTTCGGCAGGGGGGACGTCCACTTCGGCCTGCTCGGGATGGGCTTCCTCCTCCTCGAGACGAAGAGCATCGGCGACTGCACGCTGTTCTTCGGCGCCACCTGGTTCGTCACCATGATCGTGGTCTCCGGGGTCCTCCTGATGGTGATCGCCGCGAACCTGCTGGCCGAGCGCCTCGCGCGGTTCTCGTTCTGGATGTACGCGCCGCTGTTCGCCATCCTGGCCCTCCTGCTCGCGGTGCCGCGGGAGAGCATCTTGGAGTTCGAATTCGCCGGGCGGCTGCTCTGGACCCTGCTCGTGGTCCCGCTGCCCGTCTTCTTCGCCGGGATCATCTTCTCGACCACCTTCAGGGAGTCTCCGGCGCCGGCCGCGGTGTTCGGCGCCAACCTGATCGGGGCCATGTTCGGCGGCTTCTGCGAATACCTGGGCATGGCGGTGGGCAATCACCGCCTCTCGCTGCTGGTCGTGATCGCCTACCTCGGCAGCCTGCTGGTCCTGGCCTCGTCCAGGCGGGCCGGCCGCCCCGTCTAGGCCCGGAGGTCCGTGTCCTTGGTCTCCGGCAGGAGGAGCATGCCGACCACGAACGACATCGCGGCCACGCCGATCGGGAACCACAGCCCGGCGTAGATGTCGCCCGTGAAGACCACGATGGACGCGGCGATCAGCGGAAGGAACCCGCCGAACCAGCCGTTGCCGATGTGGTAGGGCAGCGACATCGACGTGTACCTGATCCGCGTCGGGAAAAGCTCCACCAGGAACGCCGCTATCGGTCCGTAGACCATCGCGACATAGGCGAGCAGCACCGTCAGGAGCGCGACCACCGCCGGCTTGTTCATCGCGGCGAGGTCGGCCTTCTTCGGGTAGCCCGCGGGTGCGAGCGCGGCCTCGTAGGCCTTGTCGTCGAACCCGGCGACCACCCTGCCCCCTACCGAGAGCGCGAGGGGCGCCCCTTCGGCGGCCGGCGCGAGCTCAAACGGGATGCTGCGGCTGTTCAGGAAGCTGCGCGCCTTCTCGGTGTCCGTCCTCGGCGTGCTGGGGTGGACGATCTTCCTTGCGGCGTCGCCGATGGCCAGCAGGGCGAGCTCGGCCTTGCCGTGGTACTCGCTCGAGGAGAGGACGACGGGGGAGTGCTCCATCG
>CAYNLL010000387.1:0-3555 GCA_964398015.1 uncultured Opitutaceae bacterium
GCCGACCCTGAGCGAGGCGAGGCCGTAGATCTTCGAGAAGGTCCTCAGGCCGATCACGTTCCTCCCCTCGCGCACCAGGGGGCGGATGTCGGGCGCGTGCTCGGCGTACTCCGAGTAGGCCTCGTCGACGACGCAGATGACGCCCTCCGGGAGCGAGCGGATGAACGCGAGGAGCTCCGCCGCGGGGGTCGCGGTGCCGGTCGGGTTGTTGGGGGTCGAGACGATCACCATCCTCGTCCTCGGGGTCACGGCGCGGGAGAGCGCCTGGAGGTCGTTCCTGAAGCGCACCAGCGGCACCTCCACGGGAGTGGCGCCGAAGAGGAGCGCGACCAGCCGATACACCACGAACTCCGGCAGGCCCATCACGACCTCGTCGCCCGGCCCGAGGAAGACGTGCCCCAGAAGCTCGATGATCTCGTTCGAGCCGTTCCCGACCACGAACTGCGCGGGATCGAGCCCGAGCGCCTTGGAGAGGCCGTCCCGCAGCGCAAGGCACCCGCCGTCGGGATAGAGCTGCCCCTGCTCGAGGGCCCGCTTGGCCGCCTCGACCGCCTTGGGCGACGGGCCGAAGGCGTTCTCGTTCGACGCCAGCTTGATGATCCCGGCGGGATCGAGCCCCATGTCTCGCGCCACGTCGTCGATCGGCCTGCCCGGCTCGTAGGCGGGGAAGGCGTGCACAAACGGCTTTGCGAGCGCGGAGGGTTTCACAGCTTGGGGAGCCATTGGAGACGATACCCCAGTCCAGCTGAAGCCAAAAGGGATTCGCCTTGGGGGGACCCGGCGGGATAGAAGCCACCCCACCATGAAAAGGAAACTGCCCATGGCGCTCCTGGCGGCCCTGCTGGCGGCCGGTCCCGGGGCGGACCCGGCCCGCGCGGCCGCGGACATCAAGGTCGACGTCGGCGTGATCAAGGGGGCCCGGTTCGCGATCGCGAACCCGCCCGGCCCCTGGAACCGCTACGTCCTCCTGCTGGCCCACGGCTACCGCCCCGAGACGGCGCCGCTCGTCGCCGACCTCCACCCGGAGCGGGCCTCCGTCCTCGCCTTCCTTGAGTCGGGCTGGATCGTCGCCACGACCAGCTACCGGCGCAACGGGCTCGTCGTCGCCGACGCGATCGCGGACCTGGACGCGCTGCGCGGGTACATCGCCACCGCCTACGGCGAGCCCGACAGGGTGCTCCTCTCGGGCGACTCGCTCGGAGGGCTGATCGTCACGATCATGGCCGAGCGCGACGCCGGCCCCTACCAGGGGGCCGTGGCGTTCGACGCCACGCTCTACGCCAAGGAGTCGAACTCGGTGGTGGGGCTGTCCCTGCTGCCGCGGATCCCGCTGCTCTTCGTCGCCACCGAGCGCGAGGTGAAGCAGTCCCAGGGCTACCTCACGGCGCTTGTCTCGCGCCCGCCGCCGGTCGTCCAGCCGGCGCTCTTCCTCATCTCGCGCGAGGGCCACACCAACATCAACCAGCCCGAGCGCCTCGCCGCCCTGGCCGCCCTGAACGCGTGGGTCGAGCACGGGCCCGGCGCGCTCCCGCCCCCGGGCGAGAACAGGAGGTTCTACGACGCCACGGTCCCGCCGGACCCCGGGCCCTCGACGGCCGCGGCGCACCCGGACAAGCGCGGCTTCGACACCCGCGTGGCGGAGGTCGACGGGGTCTACGGCAACCTGCTGCTCGAGGCGCAGGCCGGCGACTTCGCCGCGGCGGGGATCGCCCCGATGACGTTCTTCACCCTCGGCGCCGGCGGCCGCGCCACCCGGACGCTCTACGGGCGCACCTACACGGACGTGAAGGACGGGGAGTGGGTCGCCTTCCCCGACGCCGACGGGCGCACGGTGCTCTCGCGCGACTTCGCCGACGCGGCCGGCACCCTCCACCTCAAGGCCGGGGACCCGGTCTCGGTGTCCGTGCTGGACCCCCACCCCGCGGCGTCACCCTGACCGGCGGCTCTGGACGAAGACCGACTTCATCCCGGCGGCCTTCGCGGCCTGGATCCCGGGTTCGCCGTCCTCGAAGACGAGGCACTGCCCCGGGGGCACCCCCATCAGGCGAGCGGCGAGCAGGAACATGTCGGGCGCCGGCTTGCCGTGGGCCACGTCGTCCGCGGTGACGACGACGGGGAAGAGGCCGGCCAGCCCGGCCTTCCGGAGCGTGCTCTCGACGACGTCCCTTGTCCCCCCCGAGGCGACCGCCACCGGCCGGGTCCGGGCCACCCGCCGGGCGAACTCGACCACGGGGGCGATCAGCGCGAGGGCGTGCGGCGACGCCTTGAAGATCTCCTCCTTCGCCAGGTACACCTTGCGCGCATCGAGCCTCAGGCCGTGGTGGGCGCCCATCAGCGCCGCCACCTTGAGCGAGGGCACCCCCCCGAGCGCGTAGAAATAGTCCTCGTCCAGCCTCCCCTTGAGGCCCGCCTCCCTGAGGGCGGCCTCCCACGCGAGGTAGTGGAGCGGCATCGTGTCAACGAGGGTGCCGTCCAGGTCGAAGATGTAGCCGGCGAAGTCGCCCTCCGGGATCGATAGGTGCATGGGAGTGCGCAACGACGCCTGAATACGCGCGGCCCGCAACCCCAAAAAACGCTGGTCGGCGCCGCGGCGCGCCCTACACTCGGCAATCCCCCGACCCCCATGAAGAAATACCTCGTTGAATTCATCGGCACGTTCTTCCTCGTCTTCACGGTGGGCAGCACGGTCGTCCCCCCCGCGACCGCCCTGGCCCCCCTCGCGATCGGCGCCTCGCTCATGGTCATGGTCTTCGCCGGCGGGCACGTCTCGGGCGGCCACTACAACCCCGCGGTGACGCTCGCGGTCTGGATCCGCGGCAAGTGCGAGACCAAGGACGTGGCCCCCTACTGGGTCGCGCAGATCGCGGCCGCCTTCGTCGCGGCAGGGATCGTCGGGAAGATGAAGATGATGGGGGCCGCGCAGCCCCTCGCGCTCTCCGGCTGGCGGCCCGCCTTCGTCGCCGAGTTCCTCTTCACGTTCGCGCTCTGCTGGGTGGTGCTCAACGTCGCGACCTCCAAGGCGACCGCGGGGAACTCCTTCTACGGCCTGGCGATCGGCATGACGGTGATGACCGGCGCGTTCGCGGTGGGCGGGGTGTCGGGAGGGGCCTTCAACCCCGCCGTGGCGACGGGGATCTCGCTCATGGGCCTCTCCTTCTGGAGCAACTACTGGGTGCTCCTGGCGGGCGAGCTGGCCGGCGCCGTCGCCGCGGCCACCGCCTACAGGGTTGTGAACGGGAGCGAGTGACGGCCGGGGCGCAGGCCGCCCCGCCCTATCTCCTCGTGCCGCGGTGCAGGCGGCCCGGGGCCTTCGGCACGGCCTCGTCCAGGATCTTCTGGTCGAACAGCGCCGAGTAGACGTAGGGGAAGCCGTCGATCTTCTTGCGCTCGACCGAGGCGCCGATGAAGCGCTCGATGCTGCGCGCGTCCCGCACGTCGTCCTCGGTGACGAGCGTGAAGGCGTCGCCCGTGTGATGGGCGCGCCCGGTGCGGCCGATCCGGTGGACGTAGTCCTCGGCGTTCTCCGGGACGTCGTAGTTGATCACGTGGGAGACG
>CAYNLL010000388.1:0-3547 GCA_964398015.1 uncultured Opitutaceae bacterium
AGAAGCGAAAGGGATACGAGCGCAAGCAGGGCCACCGCCAGGAGCTTTCCGTCATAAAGATCGAGTCCATCACCCTCTGAGGAGAACTAAGCCATGGCGCACAAGAAAGGTCAGGGAACATCAGTCAACGGCCGCGAGAGCCACTCCAAGCGTCTTGGCATCAAGACATTCGGCGGTGAGGCGGTGATTGCCGGCAACATCCTCGTGCGCCAGCGCGGCACGAAGCTCCATCCCGGCAAGAATGTCGGCGTGGGCCGCGATTGGACCCTGTTCGCGCTCAAGGACGGCGTCGTCAAGTTCGACAAGCCGCACCGCAAGGTCTCGGTCGTCACGGCCGTCTGACGGGCAGAGGACGGACTCTTGTGTCCGATCGCCTGGATGAACTGAGGCGCCAGCGCGCGCTCCAAAGGGAGCATCTTGAATGGCTCGATCGCGAGATCGCGGCCCTCGAGGCCGACCTGTGGGAGAGTCAGGGCGCCCCGCCTGTCATCGGCGAGCAGCCCGAGAGGGGCGATGCCGAGGACATCCTTGCACAGTACGGGAGCCCCAGAGCCGACATCGAGCGCCAGACGAGGACCGGTTGCCTGATCTATTTCGCCGCCGCCGTCGTCCTGCTCGCGATCGTCCTTGCCGCGATGTACGTGCATATCCGTTCCGCGCGGGCGCACTGAGGGTTTCGGCACGCGGGGTTTTTCCCGTTGCCGGGCGCGACTGATTGTCTTGGGCTTGATGCCCTTACCCCTTGAAGCTCCAGATTCCCCTCCTCTTCTGCGTTGCGGCGTTGACGGCACGAGGAGCGGACCTGCCCCCGCTCAATTCGCCGCCCACGACGGAATATTTCCCGGGCAAGTTCATCTGGGGCGACCTCTTCACCGCCGACCCCCCTGCGGCGGAAAGGTTCTATACCGGTCTGTTCGGCTGGGCAGCCAACAGGATCGAGAGGAGCACCTCCGCAGGGACGCGAACCTATACCGTCCTCTCCGTTGGCGATCGGCCGGTGGCCGGAATCGCCCTCCTGCCGTCACGCATGGCGGACGAGGTCCACGGACGATGGATTGGATATGTCTCTGTTGCGGATGTCGCCAAGGTGCTGGGCGCGGCGACGGCAGGCGGAGGGCATGTGCTCTTCCCGGCCAAGTCGTTCGAAAAAAGAGGCACGCAGGCGGTCTTCACCGATCCCGAGGGCACCGTGCTCGGCGTGATGCATTCGAGCTCGGGCGATCCCGGCGAGTACTTGCCCGAGCCAGGTGATTGGACCTGGGCCGAGCTTTTTGCACGCGATCCCGGGGCCGCCGGCGCCTACTACGGGAGCGTGCTCGGGTACGATGTTCTCCCGGACGGGCGAAGCGACCAGACCGACGACTTTGTGCTTGCGAGCGGTGGGTATTCTCGCGCGTCCGTATCACATGTGCCGTCCAGGCCGAAGGCCCATGCGGTTTGGCTCCTTTTTGTCCGTGTGGCGAAGGTCAAGGACGCGGTTGCGCGCGCCGTGAGCCTCGGGGGACGGGTGCTTGTCGCTCCCACCGACGTGCCGACGCACTATTGGAGGGCGGTGATTGCGGACCCCTCAGGCGCCCACCTTGGCGTGGTCGAGTTGGAGGATGCCCCCACCCCTGAGACCGCCAAGTGAAGATTCGTCCAAAATGCCTTCAGGCCCTGCTTCTCCCCGCGCTGGCGCTGGGAATTGAAGGATGCGCCCACACTGCGGCGAACCCGTACCCGTACGTGCAGCAGAAGGATTCTGCCAGTCTGTCCAAGAGCGTGAGTGCGACCGATGGGGTCTCCGTCTTCATTGAGAAGATCGACGGGTATGACCTGAACATCTCCCTGCGAAACGCTCCACAAGCCTTTGTCTCCCCGGGAAGCCACGAGATCGGCCTCTACGCCTGGGCGCTCGACGACGCCTATTCCTTCCTAGACTGGCAGGGCTCGATCACCGCGAGCTTCGTTGCCAACCATAATTACCGGTTCTCCGCTACAATGGCGGGCTCCGCCTTTGGAATTGGCCTTTGGGATGAAACCCTTGGAGCCTCCAGCGCCATCCAAGCTGCCTACGGGTCGTTCATCCCGCAAAACCGGAGCACCTCCGCCGAGGCCCTTGTGGACGTCGATTTCGCCGGATTTGGGTTCTCGCGCCCTCCCCTTGCCTCGAGAGGTTCCCCCGTGGGCCCGCGCGGAAACCCTTCCTCGCCGGAAGGCCCGCCTCCCCACAATGGAGGCACCCCACAGCGTCCGGGCGGCCCGCCCTCCATTCCGCATGCGCCGCGGCCCAGCCCGGGCGGAGGAGGCCATGGCGGCGGAGGCGGTCACAGCGGTGGCGGCGGCGGCGGCCACAAGAAGTGACGGCAGCCCCGATATTTCCCTTGGGCCGCGCCGCGCGGCCTCTCACAGCACGCTCTCAGGTCGCCGCGGGATAGCTGCCGAGCCATTTCACCATGGGGCAGAACTTGCTGAGCTCGGACAGCGCGGCCTTCATCGCGGGATCGTCGTAGTGGCCCGTGACGTCGATGAAGAAGAAATAGTCCCACGGCCTCTTCTTGCTGGGCCGCGACTCAATCTTCGAGAGGTTGATGCCGCGCTCGCCGAAGGGCATCAGCATCTTCAGGAGCGAGCCCGAGTGCGCCGCGGCCTCGTCGCCGAGAGAGATCAGGAAGCTCGTCATGTCCTTGCCGCGCCCCACCGGGCCGGCGGGCTTGCGTCCCAGCACGAAAAAGCGGGTCGTGTTGTCCGCCTTGTCCTGGATCCTGCGCACCAGCACGGGTACGCCGTGGTGGGCCGCGGCAGCCTCGCTGGCCACGGCGGCGGCCTTCGGGTCCTCCTTGGCGATCTGCACGGCGCGCGTCGTGCTCGAGGTCTCCATCAGCTGGGCGTGGGGAAGGTGGCGCTGCAGCCAGTGGCGGCACTGTGCCAGGGCCTGGTCCTTCGAATACACGCGCTCGATCTTGTCGAGCGGCGACCTTGCGATCAGCGAGTGGGCGATTTCCAGGTAGATCTGCCCGACGATCTTCAGGTCGCTCTCGACGAAGCTGTCCAGGGCTTCCCGCACGCTCCCCTCGGTGGAGTTCTCGATGGGGATGACCGCGTTGTCCGCCTCGCCCTTCTCGACCGCGGTGAAGATGTCCTCTATCGTGCCCATCGCGTGGTAGTCGACGCTCGCCCCGAACTTCTTCATGGCGGCGGCGTGGGTGTTGCTGGCCTCGGGCCCCAGGTAGGCGACCAGGAGCGGCTTCTCCAGGGCGATCGCCGCCGACATGATCTCGCGGTAGATGGCGCGCAGCGCCTCGTTCTTTATCGGCCCCTTGTTGTGCTCGCACACCTTGCGCATGACCGCGTCCTCACGCTCCGGGACGAAGATCTCGTCCCCGGTCTTGCGCTTGATCTTCCCGATCTCGGCGGCGAGCGCCAGGCGCTTGTTGACGAGGTCGACAAGCTTGTTGTCCAGCCCGTCGATCTCCTTGCGAATGGGGCCCAGGTCCATCAGGGTGCGGCGGGCGCGGACGGGACGGACACCGCCTCTGCCGGCATGGCCTCCTCCGGCACGGGCTCC
>CAYNLL010000389.1:0-3160 GCA_964398015.1 uncultured Opitutaceae bacterium
CTGGAGTGGCTCCCGTCCCTCGCGGGCGCCCAGGGCGCCGCGGCCGCGGCGATCCTCGGCCGCAGGCTCGGCGACCAGGACGCCTGCGCGGCCGACGTCGAGCGCCTGCGCGGGAGCCTCGAGGCGTACCTCGGCGCGCACACCGAGATCATCATCCCGTGAGATTCGACCTGGACCAGCGGCGCGCCCGCCTGAGCGTCGGCGACCTGTCGGACTTCTCCATCGGCCCGCAGGGCTCGGCGGGCGGGGGCGGCGGCCTCTGGAGGGCGCAACTGGGGACGCGCTGGCACAACGAGCTCCGGGCCCAGGCGGCCGCCGAGGGGGCGGACGCCGACTTCGAGGTGCCCGTCGAAGGGGAATTCGTGCACAGGGGCTGGATTGTCGCCCTCTCCGGGAGGATCGACCAGGTGGTCCGTGCGGCAGGACGCACCGTCCTTCGCGAGATAAAGACGGTGACCCGCCCCCTGCCGGCGAAGGAGGCCGAGCTCCGCGGCGACTATCCCGCCTACTTCGTCCAGCTCGCCGCCTACGCGGCGCTTCGCGGCGCCCGGGAGGGGGGCGAGCTCGTCTTCGTCGAGGCCGACACCGGGCTCTCCCAGACCGTGGCGCTCGCGTCGGGCGACGAGAGGCTGCTGGAGCTCCAGCTCGGCCGGGTCGCCGAGTTCCTCGACCTGCGCCTGCGCGCCCGCCAGCGCCTGCGCGCGCTCCGCTTCCGCCCCCCGTTCGCCGTCCCGCGCCACGGGCAGGCGGGCGCGGCGGAGCAGCTTCAGGAGGCGCTCCAGGCCGGCCAGTCCGCGGTCCTCCTCGAGGCCCCCACGGGCTTCGGGAAGACCGGCATCCTGCTGGAGTGCGCGCTCGGCGCGCTGCGCCAGGGCGCGTTCGAGCGCGTGCTCTACCTGACGGGCAAGTCCACCGGCCAGCTCCAGGTCGCCGAGACGCTGCGCGCCATGACCGCGGCCGGCCCGGACCTGGGCGACGGCGCGCCGGTCGCCGCGTGGCATGTACGCAACAAGGCGGAGCACTGCGTCAACGCGGTGTTCCAGTGCGTGCGCGAGGCCTGCAGCTACCTCGACGGCGCGCAGGAGCGCTGGCCGTCGAGCGGCCTCTCGAGGTTCTACCTCATCGACGGCCACGCCAGGGACCTCGCCACGCTGCGCAGTGCGGGGCTGGGCGCTCGCATCTGCCCCTACGAGATCACGCGGGCGGCGCTCGCGTTCAACGATGTGTGGATCGGCGACTACAACTACGTGTTCTCGCCCGACAGCCGCGGCCTCTTCTACGACAGGCCCGGGTTCGAGCCGGCCCGCACCCTCCTGGTGATCGACGAGGCCCACAACCTCGCGTCGCGCGCCGCCGACGCCCACTCGCACGCGTTCTCCTGGGGCGACGCTCGGATGGTGGCCGGGGAGCTGCGGCGGGTGCGCGCCCACCCGGGCTGGGCCGCCCAATGGGACGCCTGGGCGGGATTCCTCGAGGCGCTCCCCAGGTCGGGCGAGCTGCCCGAGGCCGAGCGCGAGGACGCGCGGGAGCACCTCTCGGGCCTGGCCGCCGGCGCGGCCGCCCAGCCCGTCGACTACGCCTCGCTGGGGCCCCACGCGGCGGCCCAGATCTGGAGGGTCCCCTCGGCCGTCGACCAGCTGGGCTCGATCGAGCTCCCCAGGCTCTGGTGGTGCCCGCAGGACGGCCTCCTGAGCATCACCTGCCTCGACGCGGCGCCGGCGATCGGCGCCGCCCTGCGGGAGTTCGGGGGCGTCATCCTGGCGACCGCCACCCCCGGGCCGAGCGACCGGTTTGCGGAGGCCTGCGCGCTCCCGGTCCTTCAGGAGATCCGCGCCGCCACGCCCTGGAGGGACGGCGCCTACGACGTCGCGGTCGACCTGAGGGTCGACACGTCGTTCCAGCACCGCCAGCGCCACGTGCCGACGACGGCGCAGGCCGTCTCGGCGCTCCACCGCAGCGCGGGCGCGGCCGTGGCGGTGTTCTTCCCGAGCTACGCGTACGCCGAGGCCGTCGCCGGAGAGTTCGGGCACGCGGCGCTCCAGCCGAAGAGGAGCGAGCTCTCGGCGCAGAGCGCGTGGATCAACGCGGCGATCGACGAGGGCCAGGCGCTGTTCCTCGTCCTCGGCTCGAGCTTTGCCGAGGGCATCGACCTGCTCGGGGGCCGCGTCTCCCACGCGATGGTGGTCGGCCCCGCGCTGCCCGAGGTCAACCCTGTGCAGCGCGCGCGCCTGGCGGCGCTCGCCGAACTGGGCCGCGACGCGGCATTCGACCGCGTCTACAGGATCCCGGGAATGCAGAAGGTGAACCAGGCCCTGGGGCGCCTCGTGCGGGCGCCCGGCCAGCGGGCGAGGGTCCTGCTGCACTGCCGCAGGTTTGCCGAGCCCGGCTACGAGCGCCTGCTCGCCCCAGAGTACCGCGCGGGGCGCCGCCTCATCGAGGAGGACGATCTCGCCGCATGGCTGTCCTCCCCGCGCTAGCCCCATTTTCCTTTACCGAAGCTGCGCTGGCATGCAGTACTTGGCGCAGTGGCTCCGCCCAAGACCATCGGATTCAGGGAGGTTCACGCCGCCATAGAACGGCTCGCCGCCGCCATTGAGGCGCGGCACCGCCATACCAGGGACCTGCTGGTGCTGGGCATCGCCAACGGCGGCATCCCGCTCGCCCGCAGGCTGGCCACCCAGCTCGGGATCCGGCGCGTCGGAGACCTCGACATCTCCTTTCACCGGGACGACATCGGCAAACACCCGATCCCCAAGGAGTTCACGCCGACGCTCCTGCCCGCCGACGTCAACGGCGCCACCGTCCTTCTGGTCGACGACGTCCTGTTCACGGGGCGCACGCTGAAGGCCGCTCTCGACGAGCTCTTCGACCACGGCAGGCCGGCGACCGTCGCCCTCGCCGTTCTGGTCGACCGGGGCGGCCACAGGCTCCCCGTCGCGGCGGACTTCGTCGGTATGGCCCTCGAGGCCGCCGAGGACGAGGACGTCCGGGTCTCGCTCGGCGACGACCCCTCCCGCGACAGGATCGAGATCCGGCGCCGCGCGCCCCGCCCCGCCCACGCCCGATGACCTGGACCCGCCGCCACCTGCTGACCATCGAGGAGCTCAGCCTGGACGAGATCGAGCAGATCCACGCCACCGCGTCCGCGTTCAAGAAGATC
>CAYNLL010000389.1:3170-3543 GCA_964398015.1 uncultured Opitutaceae bacterium
CGTCGCCCTCGCCGTTCTGGTCGACCGGGGCGGCCACAGGCTCCCCGTCGTCGCCGACTTCGTCGGCACGACCCTCGAGGCGGCCGAGGACGAGGACGTCCTCGTTTCGCTCGGTGAAAACCCCTCCCACGACAGGATAGACATTCGCCGGCGCTCGACCCGCGCGCCCGCCCCCGTGGCCGCACGATGACCTGGACACGCCGACACCTGCTGACCATCGAGGAGCTGAGCCTAGACGAGATTGAGCAGATCCACGCCACGGCCGCGGCGTTCAAGAAGATCCTCCAGCGCAGCGTCAAGAAGGTGCCCGCGCTGCGCGGCAAGACGATCGTCAACCTCTTCCTCGAGCCGAGCACGCGCACGCGCATGGCCT
>CAYNLL010000390.1:0-1365 GCA_964398015.1 uncultured Opitutaceae bacterium
CGCCGCAAGCGCGACAAGTCCGTTTCTCTCGACGCCCCCTTGGGGGCCGACAACACCACCACACTGGCCGATATTCTCCCTGCCGAGGTCGAAACGCCTGACGATATCACGGTTTCCCGTGAATTCGTCTCGCGAATTGGCGGAGGCATGGAGCGTCTCGGCGCCAAACACCGCGAGATTCTGATCTTGCGCAACGTCAAGAACCAGTCCTACGAGGAAATCGCCAAAATCTTAGGCATCTCCGTGGGAACCGTAAAAAGCCGAATAGCAAGAGCTCGGGAAAGCCTCCGCTCAAAGCTCGGAGAGGACTTCAAATGAACGACAGGGAATTCATCGAACTTCTTAACCTTTACATCGACAGCGAGATAAGTCCGGAGGATGCCCTTAGGCTAGAGGCCGAGGTCATGACCCGCCCGGACCGGCGCGAAGTCTACCGACAGTACTGCCGCATGCAGAAGGCCTGCTCAATGCTCTCGGAGCAGTTCACCGACGCCGTTCCGGCGGAAGCCGCCGCTCCAGCGCGCCAGTCATGGGGCTACGGTCCCGTCCTTGCCGGCCTGGCAGCGGCCTGCCTGATCGCCGTAGTCGGCCTGCGCTACCGAAGCGCAGCGCCTGCCGCGGACGCGTCGAGTGCCTCCACGGTGGCCGCCCACGGCCTTGCGGTGGCGCCCGTGGCCGCGACGCCTCCCAGGACGGATTTCATGGAGCCGGTCTTCCTGACGCGCGCTCCAGCCGGACGCGGGGCCACGGGGACCTCATTTGCCGCTGCAGACGCGCTGCCGCAGGCGACCCCACTGATCTGGATCGGCGACGTCCACTTCTCCCCGGTCGTGCCCGCCGCCAATCCTGAGTTCCTGCTGGCGCCGAAGGCCGACCTGAAGGCCGCGATGCTGGGTGACATCCAGCCCGGGCAGACGGGTCAGCAGGCGGGCGAGATGACGGCGTTTCGTTTCCAGCGCTGACCTGCAGGGCCTCTAGCCCAGGGCCTTCTTGATCAGCGCCTCGGTCGTCGCTGAAGCGCCGATGGCCAGCGAGGCGCGGCGAACGGCCTCGTCGGCATCGCCGACCTTGTAGCCCAAGGCGACCAGCGCGGCGACGGCGTCGGCGTGGGGCGCACGGGCCCCGTCCGTGCCGGCCGTGGAAAACGCCTGGGTAGCGACTCCGGTCGCGCCGAGCCGCGACTTGAGCTCCACCACGAGCCTTTCTGCGGTCTTCTTTCCGATGCCGGGGCATTTCGAGAGGGTGGCGATGTCCCCGGAGCGGATGGCGCCCTGGAGGAGCGGGAGCGACAGGCGGCTCATGATGGAGAGCGCGACCTTCGGCCCTATCCCCGTCACGTTTTCGATCATCAGGCGGAAGAAATCC
>CAYNLL010000390.1:1375-3537 GCA_964398015.1 uncultured Opitutaceae bacterium
CGTCGGCGGTCGCGAACCCGTAGAGCGTCTGCGAATCCTCGCGGTAGACCACGAGGGTGTGGAGCCTGACGGCAGAGCCGGCGGGGGGAAGGCGCTCGGCCGTCGTCACCGGGATGTGGACCTCGTAGCCGAAGCCGTTGGCCTCGACCACGGCGCGCACCAGGCCGGACTCGGTCAGGACTCCCTGGATCGACGTGATCATGCCTTGGGGCTCAGGCGAGCCCGAGCACGTCCTGCATGTCGTAGACCGCGGGCCCTCGGTCCACGACCCACTGCGCGGCCCTGAGGGCGCCGCGCGCGAAGACCGCCCGGTCGCTCGCCCTGTGGGTGAGCTCGATGCGTTCGCCGGTCCCCGCAAAGATGACGGTGTGGTCGCCGATCACGTCGCCTCCCCTGAGGGCGTGGACGCCCACCTCAGCGCGCTTGCGCTCGCCGGTGATCCCCTGGCGGCCGTGGCGCAGCGCGCCCCGGTCGAGCCTGCGCTCCTCGAGGATGATCTCGAGCAGTCGGACGGCCGTGCCGCTGGGCGCGTCCTTCTTCAGGCGGTGGTGCATCTCCAGGACCTCCGTGTCGTAGTCCTCGCCCAGGGCGCGCGCGGCCCGGCGCGTGAGCGCGAAGAGCAGGTTCACTCCGACCGAGAAGTTGCCCGCCCAGACGCAGGGCACGCGGGCGGCAAGCGTGAGGAGGGCGGCCTTCTCCTCCGCGGTGTGCCCCGTCGTCCCCAGCACCACGGGCTTGCCGGCCTGCGCGGCCGCCTCCAGCAGGCCGCGGGTCGCCTGGGGGGAGCTGAAATCGACGATCACGTCGGCCAGGCCGATCGATCCGGCGAGGTCGTCCCCCTGGTCGACGGCGGCCGCGACGGAAATGCCGAGGTCGCGTGCGGCGGCCGCGACGGCGGTGCCCATCCGTCCCTTCGAGCCGTTGACGAGGATCTTGAGGGCCATGGCGGTCAGCGGCGCAGCTGAGCGAGCGCCTTCCTGAGGATGGCGCGGTTTGCCGGGAGCATGCCGCAAAGCGGAAGGCGCACGGCCTCGCTCCCGATGATGCCCGCCGAAGCTAGGGCTGCCTTGAGCGGGACGGGGCTAGGCTCGATGAAAAGGGCCTTGAAGAGCGGGTAGAGCCTGCGGTGCACCTTCGAGGCGCGCGCAAAGTCGTTGTCGAGGGCCAGGCGGACCATCCGGGCGACCTCCGAGGGGACGAGGTTGGAGGCGACGCTGATCACGCCCTCCGCGCCGGAGGCCATGAAGGCCAGGGTGAGCGCGTCGTCGCCGCTCAGGACCGTGATGTCGTCGCCCAACGCCTGCTTCAGCTGGTCCACCCGGTCGACGGAGCCCCCGGCCTCCTTGATCCAGCGCACGTGCGGATACCTGCCGCGTAGGCGCTCGACGAGCGGGACGCCGATCTCGACGCCGCAGCGGGACGGCACCGAATAGAGGATGATCGGCAGGTCGGTCGCCTCGGCAATGGCCGAATAGTGCCGGAAGAGGCCCTCCTGGCTCGGCTTGTTGTAGTAGGGCGCCACGACGAGGACGGCGTCGGCGCCCGCCTCGTCCGAGAGGCGCGTGTACTCGAGGGCCTCGGCCGTCGAGTTCGAGCCGGTGCCAGCGATCACCGGCACCCGGCCCCTGGCAAACTCGATCGTGGCGCGGATCACGTCCAGGTGCTCCTCGGAGGTGAGGGTGGGGGACTCCCCGGTCGTGCCGACGGGGACGATCCCGGATATCCCGCCCCGGATCTGGTGCTCCACCAGGCGCTTGAGGTCCGCGAACGAAACGTCCTTCCCGCGGAAGGGCGTGGCGAGGGCGGTGATCGCACCTGTGAGGCGTGGTGGCTTCATGTCGTGGGGGCTCGGGTTCAAGGCAAAGATGCCTTGCCGATTGGAGCAGGCCAAGCTACAAAATCCGGAGCAACGCAATTCTGCACATGGACACCGACGCAGTCACACCCCACACGGAGATCTTCAACGATCTGCTCAGGCTGGCGGTCGAGAGCAGCGCGAGCGACATCGTGATCAAGTCGAACAAGCCGGGGTACGTGCGCATCTCGAACCGCCTCAAACCGGTCGACATGGACCCGATCAGCAGCCCCGAGGCCCAGGCCTTCGTGGACGAGCACGTACCCGAGATCTTCAGGAAGCGCTGGGACGAGCTGGGCCAGATCGA
>CAYNLL010000391.1:0-3532 GCA_964398015.1 uncultured Opitutaceae bacterium
ACGCGGTGTTTCGGGTGGAGAAATTGTGCGCATTGCCGGCGAAGGCCTGCCCAGGTGTAGGCGCCGACTGCCGAGGCGGCGGCGACGACTTGGGCGTTGCCGCCCCATCCCTGGTTGCTCGCGATGACGCTGCTTCCGCTGTAGAGCTGGAGCAGGGGATCGGGCAGCGTGCCGGTCAGGTTGAACGGGCTCAGCGAGAGCGCCGGTCCCGAGGCGCGGATAAGCACGCTCATCGGCGTCGAGCCGCCGATCACAAATCCCGCGATGGCCACGTTGCCGCCGGTGCCTACAAATTGCCGGGAAGAAATATTGGTGAGGCTCGAGACGCCCGCCGATTGAACGGAGTAGACTTCCACCAGCGAGACGCCGGTGTCGCCGCTGGCGCCCGAGACTATTGCCGTGTACGGCCCGGGGTTGAGGGTCACCAGAAGCGCAGAGTCCGTGCTGGTGGATCCGGTCCACGTCCACGTGTAGGCGCCGGCCTTGGTGGACGCGGCCGCGATCTGGGAATTGCCGCCCCATCCCTGGTTGCTCTGCAGGACGCTGCTTCCGCTGTAGAGCTGGAGCAGGGGATCGGGAAGCGTTCCCGCCACGTTGAATGGGCTCAGCGACAGTGCGGGTCCCGAGGCGCGGATCAGAACAGTGTCCGCAGCCGAGCCCGCAACCACAAATCCGGCGATGGCCACGTTGCCGCCCGTCTCGACAAAGGCCCGCGACGAGATGTTGGAGAGAGACGAGTCGCTCACCGGGGCGAGCGCGGACGTTTGCACGGGCCCGGACGGATCCGAGACGCCGTTGGCGCTCGTCGCCGTGACGCTGTAGTAGTACGTCGCGCCGGGCTGGACGGTACCGTCCGTGTACGAGGTCGAAAGCCCCATGCTCCAGGTCACGACATTCTGGGTAAGCGCCGGATCGGTGGCGCGCGTCAGCGTGTAGCCCGTGACCGCCGACCCGAAGGTGCTGAACGGGGCCTGCCACGAGACGCTGATCTGAGAGGGTGACGGAGAATAGGCCGAGACATTCGAGGGAGGGGACGGAGGCCAGACCAGGCTGGCCGGGGGCGTCGACGAGGGCAGCGAGTACACGCGGACGTAGTCGACGAGATAGCTCTGCGGAAATGCTGTGCTCGAGTTGGGGGAACCTGGAAAATCGCCTCCGACGGCGAGGTTGAGCAGGATGAAGAAGTCCTGGTCGAACGGCCACTGCGAGCCCGCGGGAATGTCGGCCTCCTTGCGGTCCTCGTAGACGATCCCGTCCACGGAGAAGACGATCTCGCTGGGATACCAGTCGACGGCGAAGACGTGATAGGCGCTGCTGTAGGACGCACTGCCCGGCAGCACGTAGGAGGCGGTGAGCGCGCTTCCCCCGGAGTATCCGGTGGCGTGCATCGAGCCGTCGACCTGGTCCGGCACGGATCCGATCCATTCCATCACGTCGATCTCTCCGCATGCCGGCCAGCTGACGGTCGTGATGTCGGAGCCAAGGGCCCAGAACGCCGGCCAGAGTCCCACGCCCGTGGGCATTCGCGCCCGCGCCTCGAGGCGGCCGTACTTGAAGGAGAAGGTCGTCTCAGTGTTGATCCGGGCCGACGTATACGCGCCATTGGTGTCCTGCGCGATGATCGCCAGGGCCCGTCCGTCGGTGGCTTGGGGGTCGGCGACAATCACGGAGTTGCTCCGGGAGTTCGTGTACGACTCAAGCTCGTCGTTTCCCCATCCGGCGGGATTTCCGACACCGAGGTCGTAGATCCACTTTGTGCCGTCAGGGCCCGACCCCAGCGGTTGGTTGAACTCGTCGTGCCAGACAAGGGTCGGCGTGACAGCCGAGGAGCGCGGCGCCGACGGGCCCATCGCAGCTCCCAGAGCGATTACCATCGATACCATTGCAGAATAACGGTTTACAACTTTCATTGCGGTGAGGCGGCCTTCCATTTCCCATACCGGCGGTGGCATCGGGCCTACAGCTTTGGCGGGGCGATGGTCTCGCCCTCGATCAGCAGACCTTCCACGAGAATCTTCCGTCGCGGCGCCTTGGGGTGCACAATCCGGCTCAGCAGCCGGGCCACGGCGGAGGCGCCGATATCCTCATGGGGCACGCGAATCGAGGCGAGCCGGCGCAGGGACTGCGGCGGCTCAAGGCCATCAAATCCCGTGACCGAGCAGTCCTCGGGGACGTTGATGCCCCGGGCGTGAAGCTCATCCATCAGCTGGTACGCCTGGTGGTCGGCCGCGCACACCCAGGCGGTGACCTTGTCCTCGCGGAGACGCCTGACAACCTCGTCAGTGATGCCCTCGTCCCTCACGTGCGGTCCGGCCTTGTGGACGTTGATGGCCCACTCGGGGCGGAATTGCAGTCCCAGCGAGAAGAGCGCCTCCACATAGCCGCCAAACCGGCGCGTGGCCCAGTGCCCCTCGACGGGGTACTCCCGCGTCATGAAGCCGACGCGCGTGTGTCCGGCCCGCACGAGGCGCGTCACAAGCGCCAGTATGCCGACGGAGTCGTCTGTATCAATGGTGTCGATACCCGGCGTGCTGTAGCTCTCGAGGACGGCGATCGCGGAGATCTTCCGCGCGATCATCGCCACCGTCTGCTCCGGAAAGGGGTAGATGAGCACGGTGCCTCGCCAGTCGCCCGCGCGTATGTTCCGGAAGATGTTCTGGGGCCGGGTCCCCGGGTCGAGGGACCCGGGGTTCTCGAAGCAGACGTCGATGGCGACGTGCTCCATGCCCGCGCGTTCGCGGATGCCCTGCAGGATGAAGGGGAACGTGGCCATCGCCACATTCTCCGCGGGCACGCCGATGAGGATCCCGATCGTGAGCGGCCGGCTCTGGCGCGACCTGCGCAGGGTCCGCGTCGGATTGCCCCGGTAGCCCATCTTGGCCGCGAGGTTCTGGACCTGCGCACGCGTGTCGGCGCTGATCGCGGGGTGGTTTGCCAGGCTCCGCGAAACGGTGGTGCGCGAAAGCTTCAGTCTCTCGGCAATCGCCTGCTGGTTGATTTTTGAGCTGATGGGAGTGGGGCCTGAACGATTGGGTTTTTCGCTAGCGGCGGAGAAAAGGGGCGGCGGTACAGAGCGCTATTCTTCGTGATGAAGTGGGAAATAATGCAATTAAACGCCCAATTACAAGTGGTAAAATAGTTATGCACACAAAATGCACGTTTGCACGGCCCGCCGGGGGAGGCCGCGGCGGCATTTTCCACAGTGCAAAATGGGGAAAATTTGAAAGCAAAGATCGCGTGTTTTGGTTGTGCACATTGATATTGACATAAGTGAAGTAATGAAGCCTTGGTGGTTGCCGTCGCAACGACGTTACCCCGGTGCCTCTCGGTCCTTAAACCCCGTGTTTGACCGGGTCTTGCGTGCGGGTGCAGCGCCCGATTTTAACCGCCCCTCCATCAATCGCATGACCAGCAGGACAACGGTGCGTCGCGTGCGGGCCGAGCGGGAGGCGGGGTGGGGCCCCGGGGATCGCGGGCGCACGGGCCCCGTCGCGCCCCCCGTGCGGCCGGTCGGAGTCTGCGCGGGTGCGGA
>CAYNLL010000392.1:0-3530 GCA_964398015.1 uncultured Opitutaceae bacterium
CCGGGATACGCGTTGGCCAGCGCGTGCAGCACGGGAATGCCCGCCCCCAGGGCAGGCTGCAGAACAGGCCTCCCAAGGAGCTCGATGTTGCCGGCTAGGACCAGATCGGCGCCCGTCGCCGCCAGGGCGCGTTCCACCCGTGCTGCGTTGCCCTTCATCCGCCTCAGAAGCTCATCCATGTCGTCCACGGGCTCCGGGTAGCCATCCACCCAGGAGCCCAGGAGCTCCAGGGTGCGCGTGACGCGGACTTCCATCTCCCTCTCTTCGTCCGTGGCCGGGTTGTGGCCGAACGCCGCCGCATCGGAGGTCAGGACATGGACGCGGTGCCCCCGCGCAACCAGTCCTTGCGCGAACTCCCACATCATGCGCCCGTACCCGCCCATCTCCTGCGGGGGAAAAAGGTTCGTGACGAGCACGATGGAAAGCGGCCGTTGCGCCCTCTCGGGCGGGACGCGGCCGATCAGACGCAGGTAGCCCTGCAAAGGCTTGGTCCGAGAGGCCTGCTCGAGCAGTTTGGAATGGAACTGGCGAACGCCGTCGGGCAGCGCACCGGCCCGCGAGGCCTCTTCCACGAAAACGTAGGCGGAGTTCGTGTCACCCCGCTTGCAGGCATCCGCCGCAAGGGCCAGCAAGGCGGCCTGGCAGTGGCGATCCAAGGTGAGCGCCCTGTTGAGGCATTCGAGGTGAAGGTCCCGCGCGCCCATCCTCTCGGCGCAGCGCGCAAGCGAGACGCACACGTCCGCCGCCTGGGCTCCTTCCAATTGCGCAGCCACCTGCTCGGGCGAGGCGTCCGCGGACGGCAGTGCCGCCGCATCCCCGCCCGCGATGAGATCGCGGTTCAGGGTGTCGGGGCTCGGCCTGTTGTTCCCGGTCTGATTCACGGTACACAGCTAGCACGCGGTATACCACACAGCTCCAATCGTATGCATACTATTTATAATAAGCATGTTGCAACTTTCTCATGATGCTCGTGGCCCCTGTGAATATGGGGACCCCGCGTGGGTTTGGGCCATGAGGCAATTTGTTCCCCAAGGGGGGCCGGCGACGGGCCACCAGCGCCCCCGGGACCGAGAGCCTGGGCCCGTGCCAGGACCTTTCCGGCTAAAGTCGGAAGGGATCCGTCCGATCCGAGACACAAGGAATGTCCGAACGAACCAAGGCTCTCTTCCAGAAAGCTTTTGCGGCTTACTCTGCCGGAAGGCTCGAGGCTGCGCTCACCGGTTGTAGCGGCATCCTCCGCCTCGATCCATTCAACTTTGAGGCGCTCCAGCTCGGAGGGACGGTCGCAGTCCAGTTGAATCGCCTCGAGATGGCGATGGGGTACTTCCAGAGGGCCCGGCGCATTCGGTCCCGGTCGACGCCCACGCTCATTTGCCTCGGCCTCGTCTATACCGCGCTCTGCCGCAACACAGAGGCGGAGGAGACCCTCAAGGCGAGCCTGGAACTCGAGCCCTCCAATCCGGAGGCTTGGATGGCCATCGGCTACTTTCTGAACGCCTCGGGACGCGACGAGGAGGCGCTGCGCTGCTTCCACCATGTCTCGAAACTCAAGCCCGACCACGCCGGTGCCGTCACGAGCATTGCCACCATCCAAAAGGCGCATGGCGAGATGGGCCGTGCGTTGGAGGGCTACCGGTCAGCCCTCACCCTGGACCCTGCCAACACCGACGCCAGGATCGGGCTCGTAGAGACACTCAGTTTCTTCAATCGGACGGGCGAGGCGCTTGCCGAGAGCGAACGCCTTCTGAAGGACCAGCCCGGAAACATCCAGGCGCACAGCCACCGCCTCTTCATCCTGAATTACCAGGCGGACATTTCCACCGAGAGGCTGTTCGCCGAGCACAGGAGGTTTGGCCGACTGCTTCCCGCGGCTCCGCAGCGTCGCTTTGCCAACCCGAGGGATCCTGAGAAGAGGATGCGCGTGGCCTTCCTCTCCCCGGATCTCCGCCTGCATCCGATCGCGTTCTTTCTTGAGCCGCTGCTCGCGCACATCGATCCGGAGAGGTTTGAGGTTGTGCTCTATCACGACCATCGGCGCGTCGACTCCTTCTCCGAGAGACTTCGGCCCCATGCCTCGATTTGGAGGAACTTCTGGGGGCGCCCGGACCACATGGTCGAGGACGCGATCATCGCCGACGCCCCGGACGTGATCGTCGACCTTGCCGGCCACTCCGGGCAGAACCGCGTACACCTGTTTGCGCGCCGCCTGGCGCCCGTCCAGGTCACCTATCTGGGCTACCCCAACACCACGGGCGTCGAGGCAATGGATTATCGGTTCACCGATGAAGTCGCGGACCCCAAGGGAGATGCCGACACCATGGGCACCGAGCGTCTGGTCCGATTCTCCCCATGTGCCTGGACCTTCCGGCCGCCGCTCGAGAATGACGCGGACCTCCCCATCGCGGCCGCAGGAGAAAATGAAGCGGTTACCTTCGGGTCCTTCAACAACCTCTCCAAGGTCAATGATGCCACCCTGCGCATCTGGGGCGAGGTGCTGTCCGCCGTGCCCGGCTCACGTCTCCTCCTAAAGAGCAACGGGATGGATCCCGATGGGATCCGCCCGCGCCTTGTCGCTGCGCGACTGGATCCCGCCAGCGTGGTCCTGCTGGGACCGATGCCCGACGCCGCCTCGCACATGGCCTGCTACCAGAATGTCGACATCGCCCTCGATCCCTTCCCGTATGGTGGAACGACGACCACCTGCGAGGCGCTTTGGATGGGTCGCCCCGTGGTTACGCTTGCCGGGGACCGGCATTCGAGCCGCGTGGGAGCGAGCCTCCTGAGCGCGATAGGAAGAACCGAATGGATCGCCCGCAGCCCGGAAGAGTACGTACGAATCGCACGCGGCCTTGCCGCTGACCGGTCCTTGCTGCGGTTGGAAAGCGCGGGTCTGCGGGAGGCCGTCAGGCGCAGCGTGCTCCTGGATCACCGCGGCCAGGCGCGCCGGTTTGGCGACGCTCTCCGCAGCTGCTGGAGGAGCTGGTGCGAAGGCAGGGGCGATGGCAGGCCGCCGGTGCCCGCGGACCATTCCGACACCCTGGCCCAGCCCGAGCTCGTGCACGGCTGACCGCCCACAACGAGCCCGGACGGACCCCAAGGACCCACGGGAAGGGCCGCCGACGCCCTTCCGCGGCATCGCCCCCGTGAGTCCCGGCGGGAGCGCGGAACCGGGTCCCACTTCGCCCCGGGCGCGGCGACGCACAATTCCACGAGGGCGCGTTTCAGATCGATTTGCGGAAGGAAAAACCTGCCGCCCTGGCGCGGAACCGAGACCGTGGCCATAGGCCGAAACCCATGGGCGCACTATTATTTCCATAATTATATTGTTTGTAATATGTTATGTAATAAAAATCCATCGGGCATGGAAGTTGCTTCCACGAGTGTTGCCCTCATCCGCGCCGGATCTCCAAGCCCATACCACCCCCCCACACTATGAATCAAATACCCCTTACCAACATATACCGGGAGAATGCAAGAATCCAGGTGACCGGGGGGACGGGCTCCGGCCGGGCGCCGGCACGCCACTCGCC
>CAYNLL010000393.1:0-3304 GCA_964398015.1 uncultured Opitutaceae bacterium
CCGGCATCCGGCTTGCCTTCGCTATGCCAAGGCCTTCGCCACCGGACGCAGGGTTGAAAAGGGCCGTATCCGGGCATCGCGATTCTATGCGATTGAGGCCACGCCGAGCGTCACGGGCACATTGGCAGACTTCCGGATTCCGGTATCCGCAGCGAGGATCCCGATTATTCTCAACGCCATCGCTGACGCACTTGAAGGGCCGTCGCCGGGTTCTTCCGGCCTTTCCGGGGATGAGGCGTCGTTTGTGTCCGCCTTGGCGGTCGACCTTCGGGCGAACGCTCCCCATGTGGTGTGCGTTGCCGCCCAAGAACAGGATATAGAAATCCAAAGATGGGTATTGGCAATCAACGCGAAGTTGGGGGCTAGCGGCGCCACCGCCCGCTTCATTCCATCGGTTCGCTCGGACAGCGATCGCCTGTCCGCCGGAAATATCCAGGGCCTTTCGGCGTCGCTCGCCAGCGGGCAAGTCACGGCACTCATCGTCCTCGCTTCAAACCCGGCGTATACCTCCGTAAAGCTCAGGGAGGTGTCCAGCCTGGTCGGCAAGCTGCCGTTCTCGATGCACCTCGGCGAGTATGCGGATGAGACGGCCGCTCTTTGCGCCTGGCACCTGCCGGAGGCACACTTCCTTGAAACCTGGGGCGATCTGAGGGCTTACGACGGAACGACGACGATCCTCCAGCCGCTGATCGAGCCCCTTTTCGGGGGCCGGAGCGCACTGGAAGTCCTGAGAATGCTGCGCCAGGACGGCCCGGTGAGCGGCTACGAGATCGTCCGGGAGACCTGGCGGGGCGACGGATCCGATTTTGAGGCGAAATGGACGCATTGGCTGCGCCGCGGCATCGTCGATTCTCCCGCAGGGCGGGAAAACCCACGCAAGCCAGCCCCCCAGCGGGGTGTCCCGAGGCTGCCGGGCGAAGGGACCGCGAATTGCCTCTGCCTCCTTGTTGCGCCTGACGCCAGCGTCCTCGATGGGAGGTGGGCCAACAACGCATGGCTCCAGGAGCTGCCCCGGCCGTTGACGCATATTGTCTGGGACAACGCCGCGCTGATAAGCCCCGCGCTGGCTGCCAAACTGAACGTCTCGAATGGCGACCTTCTCAAGCTCGAGTGCGGCCGGTCTTCCTTGGAAGCCGCGACCTGGGTGATGCCGGGCCATGCGGACGACTGCGTGACGCTTTCGCTGGGCTATGGGAGGACCCGCGCCGGGAGCATTGGAAATGCGTGCGGATTTGACGCCTACGCCCTGCGGGGCCGCGACGATGCCTGGGTTGTCCCAGGACTAAAGGCGGCAAAGACCGGGCGGAGCTACGCCCTCGTGACCACCCAGCACCATTTTGCGATGGAGGGCCGCGACATCGTCCGCGTGGTCGGGCCGCACAACCTCGGGGTCCATAAAATCGAGGACCGGCCAAGCATGTATCCTGCGTGGAAGAGGGGGGATTACTCCTGGGGAATGTCGATAGACCTGAGCACATGCCTTGGCTGCAACGCCTGCGTCATGGCCTGCCAGGCCGAAAACAACATCCCGGTCGTCGGGAAGGACCAGGTCTCCCGCGGACGCGAGATGCACTGGATTCGGATCGACCAGTATTTTGAGGGCGATCCGGCCAATCCGCGCGTGCTCAGCCAGCCGGTGCCCTGCATGCAGTGCGAGAATGCGCCATGCGAGCTGGTCTGCCCGGTGGGCGCCACCGTCCACAGCACCGAGGGGCTGAACGAGATGGTCTACAACCGATGCGTAGGCACGCGGTACTGTTCAAACAACTGTCCGTACAAGGTTCGCCGCTTCAACTTCCTCGACTACCGGACGAAACGGGACTCGACGGAGAACCTGCAGAAGAATCCCGAAGTGACCGTGCGGGAGCGCGGGGTGATGGAGAAATGCACCTACTGCGTGCAGAGGATCAACTCGGCGCGGATCGCGGCCGAGAAGGAGAACCGCCCGATCCGGGATGGCGAGATCAGGACGGCCTGCCAGCAGGCTTGCCCGGTTGAGGCCATCGTCTTCGGCAACATCGCCGATCCCGACAGCCGGGTTGCGCAGAGGAAGGCCGAACCCACGGACTACAGCCTGCTTGCCGAACTCAACACGCGGCCCCGCACGACCTACCTCGCAAAGGTGAGAAACACCGGGCCCGTGCAAACGACATGAAATCCCCCATCCAGGATAATGCTTCAGCGGAGGGCGCATTCGAGGATCCCGAGCAGACGCTCGAGTCCGTCTCGCGCGAAATCAGCACCATCCCCCTTGAGCACCCCCATCCCCGGTTCTGGTGGACGGCTTTCCTGTCGGCGTTCCTCGCCGTCCTCGTGCTCCTCGGGTCGCTTGCGTGGCTCCTCACCCGGGGGGTCGGCATCTGGGGCATCAACGTCCCGATAGCCTGGGGGTTCGCCATCATCAACTTCGTCTGGTGGATCGGGATCGGCCACGCCGGCACGTTCATCTCGGCGATATTGCTTCTCCTGCACCAGGAATGGCGGACGTCCATCAACCGCTTCACCGAAGCGATGACGCTCTTCGCCGTGGCCTGCGCGGGCATCTATCCCCTGATCCACCTGGGCCGTCCGCAGTTCTTCTACTGGCTGATTCCCTATCCCGACACGATGGGGGTGTGGCCGCAGTTCAGGAGCCCCCTTGTCTGGGACGTCTTCGCCGTCTCGACCTACGCGACGGTATCGCTCGTCTTCTGGTACATCGGCCTCTTGCCCGACCTCGCGACCATGCGCGACCGGGCGGGAACCCCGGGGCGGAGGCGCTTATACGGAATCCTGTCGCTCGGCTGGCGCGGGCAGGGCGAGCACTGGCACCATTACCGCAAGCTCTATGTGCTCCTCGCGGGCCTTGCCGCGCCGCTCGTGCTCTCGGTGCATTCCATCGTCGGCCTGGACTTCGCGATCGCGATCCTCCCCGGCTGGCACTCAACAATCTTTCCTCCGTATTTCGTCGCCGGCGCAATCTTCTCCGGATTTTCGATGGTGCTGACGCTCATCATCCCGCTCCGGGCGGTGTATGGGCTGCAGAACATGATCACGGCGCGCCACCTTGACCTGATGGCGAAGGTCATGATGGCGATGGGATGGATCGTGGCCTACGGCTACTTCTGCGAGTTCTTCACGGCCTGGCGGAGCGGCAACATCTTCGACCAGTACGTCGTCCTGAACCGGGTCGTGGGCCCCTATGCCCCGTATTTCTGGGCGTTGATGGCGTGCAACATCGTGGCGCCGCAGTTCCTCTGGCACCGTGGGCTGAGGAGCAACCCGGCCGCGCTCTTCACGGTCGCGCTATTCGTCAACGTCGGCA
>CAYNLL010000393.1:3314-3521 GCA_964398015.1 uncultured Opitutaceae bacterium
TCGTGATTACGAGCCTGCACCGCGATTTCCTCCCGTCATCCTGGGGCATGTATCATGCGACCTTCTGGGACTATTCGACGTTGTTCGGCACGATCGGGCTGTTTCTGTCGCTCATTTTCCTGTTCATCAGATACCTGCCGATGATTTCCATGACGGAAATGCGGTCGACGGTCGCGTCGGGTAAGGTCAGATCATGAAACACAGGCC
>CAYNLL010000394.1:0-3514 GCA_964398015.1 uncultured Opitutaceae bacterium
GCGTCGACTGGGCGCTCCTCGTGGGATCCGTCCCGCGCAAGGCCGGCATGGAGCGCAAGGACCTCCTCGGGATCAACGGGCGGATCTTCACGGGCCAGGGGCAGGCGATCGCCAAGCACGGGGCCCCGGGCGTGCGCGTCCTGGTCGTCGGCAACCCCTGCAACACCAACTGCCTGATCGCCAAGAGCAACGCCCCTTCGGTCCCCGCGGAGCGCTGGTTCGCGATGACGATGCTCGACCAGAACCGCGCGGTCACCCAGCTCGCCCTCAAGTCGGGCTCCGACACGACGGCCGTCACCAACCTCGCCATCTGGGGCAACCACAGCTCGACAATGTACCCGGACTACTTCAACGCGCGGATCGGCGGCAAGCCTGCCGTGGACGTGATCGGCGACGACGCGTGGTTCAAGGACACCTTCCTGCCCACCGTGCAGCAGCGCGGCGCCGCCATCATCAAGGCGCGCGGGCTCAGCTCGGCCGCGTCGGCGGCCAACGCCGTGGTCGACACGGTGCGCAACCTGACGACGCCGACGCCCGCGGGCGGGTGGTTCAGCGTCGCGGTCTCCTCGGACGGCTCCTACGGGATCGAGAAGGGCCTGATGTTCTCCTATCCCATCCGCAGCGACGGCTCCACCTGGCAGATCGTCCCGGGCGTCAAGCTGACGGACTTCTCGAGGTCGAAGATCACGGCCACCGAGAACGAGCTCAAGGAGGAGAAGGCCCTCGTCTCGGAGCTGCTCCCGAAGTAGCCCCCGCCCTTCCCTGCAGCCGGGCCCTGAGGTCCAGCGCCATCGCCAGCGCCCCCTCGACGCTGGCGCCCTGCACCGTGAAGTGGCCCATCTTGCGCCCGGGCCGCGGCTCCGGCTTGCCGTAGAGGTGGAGCTTCGCGCGGGGCTCGGCCAGCACGGCCGCCCAGTCCGGCTCGCCGGCCACGCGACCCCGGTCCCAGGCCCACGCGTCGCCGAGGATGTTGACCATGACAGCGGGGCCGCGGGCCGCGCACGGCCCGAGCGGCAGCCCGCACACGGCGCGCACGTGCTGCTCGAACTGGCTGGTCTCGCAGGCGTCGATCGTCCAGTGCCCCGAGTTGTGGGGCCGCGGCGCCAGCTCGTTGACGATGAGCTCGCCCGAGGGCAGCTGGAACATCTCGACCGCGACCAGCCCCACCAGGCCGAGCCTCTCGGCGACGCGGACCGCCAGGGCGCGGGCGCGGGCCTCCACCGCCGGCTCGACCCGCGCGGGCACGATCGAGACGTCGAGGATGTGGTTCGCGTGGATGTTCTCCGACGCGGGAAAGGGGCGGGTCTCGCCCGACTCGGTCCGGGCGCAGATGACCGAGAGCTCGCGCTCGTAGGCCACCCACCGCTCGACCACGCACCGCCTTCCGCGGAAGATCGCGGCCGCCCGGGCCAGGTCGTCGGCCGAGGAAAGCTTCATCTGGCCCTTCCCGTCGTAGCCGAAGTCGGCGGTCTTGACGACGCAGGGCAGGCCCAGCGCAGCGGCCGCGGGCCCGATGTCCCCGTCGAGCGCCTCGGCGTAGGGCGCATGGGGGAACCCGTTGGCCTTGAGCCACGCCTTCTCCCTCCAGCGGTCCTGGCAGATGCGCAGGACTCCCGGCGAGGGATGCACGGCGACGATGTGCCCGAGCGCCTCAAGGGGCCCCGCCGGGATGTTCTCAAACTCGAGGGTCGCCACGTCGACCGACCGCGCGAAGGCCTGGAGCGCGGGCACATCGTCGAACGGCGCCACGGTCTCGCTCTCGGCGACGCTGCCCGCGGGGCTGGGGCCCGACGGCTCGTAGACGCGGACGCGGTAGCCGAGCGCCTGCGCCGCCTGGGCGAACATCCGCCCCAGCTGGCCGCCTCCCAGGACGCCAATCCTTTTCCCGGGGCCGATCACGGGAGCCGGGCGCCGAGGACCCTGCTCGTCTGCGCGGAGCGGTGGGCCGCAAGCGCCCTCGCCACGCGGGGGTCCCCCAGGGCGAGGATCTCCGCCGCGAAGAGGCCCGCGTTGATCGCGCCCGGCTTGCCGATCGCGAAGGTCGCGACGGGGATGCCCCCGGGCATCTGGACGATCGAGCAGAGGGAGTCGATCCCCTTGAGGGCGGCGCTTTCCACCGGCACCCCGAGCACCGGCAGCGTCGTCAGGGCCGCCGTCATCCCCGGGAGGTGGGCTGCCCCCCCTGCGCCCGCGATCAGGACCCGCAGGCCCCGAGAGGCCGCGCGGGTCGCGTAGGAAAACATGAGCCTCGGGGTCCGGTGCGCGCTCACCACCCGCCTCTCGTAGGGGATGCCGAGCGCCCCGAGCGTCTCGGCGGCGTGGCGCATCGTCTCCCAGTCGGAGATGCTGCCCATGATCACCCCCACCAGGGGGGCGCGCCCGGGGCGCGGTTTCTTCGGGCGGGGGCGTGGGGAGGGCATCGGTGGCGCCGCCTACCTTGCAACGCCCGGTGCCCCGACATCAACAGACTTCTCTCACACGAGCGAGACGCCCTTCGGCGCGCGCACGACGACCGTGCCCGCGATCTTGTCGTGCCAGGCCTGCTTCTCGGGGTCGATCGCGATCCAGATGAAGCCCAGTCCCAGCACGACCAGCGAGAGGAAGCAGGCGAGCGCCCGGACGGTCACGGTGGCCCAGTCCGAGGGCCTGCCGTCTGCGCGCACGACCTTCAGCCCGAAGATGATGCCGCCGACGGTCGAGCCCTTGAGCTTCCAGAGGATGGCGCCGTAGGCCGCAAGGGCCGGCATGAAGAGGGCCGGATGGTGGAACACGATCCCTATCAGGATGAAGTCGATGAAGAGGGCCGCCATGCGCACCCAGAATCCCGCGCGGGGAAGCGCGGCCTCGGATGCAGGGAGGACCGGCGGGGGAAGCGCGGCGACGGGCGCGGCCGGGGCGGCCGGGGCGGGCACCGCGGCGGGCGCCGCCACCACCGGGGGCTCGGAGGCCAGCGCCGCCGCGGACGAGGCGACCGCGCCGGCGGCGGCCGCGGGCTGCACCGCTGCAGCCGCGGGGGCAGCGGGAGCGGCGGCGGCTGGAGCCACAGGGACGAGGCGCTGGCCCGAGGTGAAGAGGGCCGTAAGCGCGCAGGCGAACCCCACGAAGGCGATCAGGAACCAGAGCGCGAGCCCGAGGAAGGGGATGAAGTAGAGCACGAGGATCGCCGCGATTCCAACCAGGGCGCAGAGGGCCAGGTGCGTCTGCTTTCCGACAATCGAGCGGCCGACGAACGTGTACAGCGCCGCCTTGCCGAACATGATGCACGCGACGACGCCCACGGGCAGCACGACGAGCGCCACGGGGATCCCGACCACGGTGACCAGCAGCAGGATGAAAAGCACGGGCATCCCCAGCATCGCGAGGAAGCCGGTCAGCAGGGTGATGCCGGGGCGCTGCGTGAGCGTGTCGGCGCACTTGGTGATGCCGCCGGGGAAGACCAGCACCAGGACCAGGTAGAACGCGATCAGGCAGAGGTTCGCCAACCAGAAGAGGTGCAGGTGGGGGCCGAAGGCCA
>CAYNLL010000395.1:0-3513 GCA_964398015.1 uncultured Opitutaceae bacterium
CAGCGCCGACGCGATCTGGGCGGGCGCGAACGCGCGCCTGCCTTCGCTGCGCGTGCACGACATCCTCGCCGCCCACCGCGTCGCCGTCATCTGCACGACGGACGACCCCGCGGACCCGCTCGACGCGCACGCGGCGATCACGAGGTCGGGGCTCAAGACGCGGGTCTACCCGGCATTCCGGCCGGACAGGGCCCTCGGCGTCGCCTCCCCGGGCGCGTTCAACCCCTGGGTGGAGCGGCTGGCCGGCGCGGCGCGCACGCAGGTCCACTCGTTCGACGACTTCCTCGGCGCCCTGAAGACGCGCCACGATGACTTTCACGCCGCCGGGGCGAGGCTCTCGGACCACGGGCTGGACACGGCGCTTTCGGAACCCTGCACCCACGCCGAGGCGGCGGCGGTTTTCAAGGCCGCTCGCGCGGGACACGCGGCGACGCCGGAGGCGGCCGCGAAGTTCGGCTCCTACCTCATGCTGGAGTTCGGCCGATGGGACGCCCACAGGGGCTGGACGAAGCAGCTGCACCTCGGGGCCCTGCGAAGCGTCAACTCGAGGCTTCTTGGGCGCCTGGGCCCCGACACCGGCTTTGACTCGATAGGGGACCTTCCTCAGGCGCGGGCCCTGGGACGCTACCTGGACGCGCTGGACTCCACGGGCCAGCTTCCGCGGGTGGTCCTCTACAACGTGAATCCGACCGACAACTATGCCTTCGCGACGATGGCGGGGAACTTCCAGGACGGCTCCATCGTCGGCAAGGTCCAGTACGGCAGCGGGTGGTGGTTCCTGGACCAGAAGGAGGGCATGGAGTGGCAGCTGGGCGCCCTCTCGAACATAGGCCTGCTCAGCCGGTTTGTCGGGATGCTGACGGACTCCCGCAGCTTTCTGAGCTACCCGCGCCACGAGTACTTCAGGCGGGTCCTGTGCGGCATGCTCGGCGGCCAGATCGAGCGGGGAGAGCTGCCCCGGGACATCGAGCTGGTCGGGGGAATGGTGCGGCGCATCTGCTTCGCCAACGCGCGCGACTACTTCGGGCTCGAGCTCGACCCGTCCTTCGCGGCGAAGGCGGGACCCTAGGCACTAGGGTGGCCCGACCACCCCGACCAGGTCGTCCCGGAAGTCCGGGATGGGGATGCGCGCCTCGCCGCCGTCGACCCTCCCTGTCGTCGACCCGACGCGGGTCCCGTCGATGGGGGAGTACCAGCGCGCGCCGACGGGGCCGCCGGCCCACGACATCAGCGTCACGGACTTCCCTGAGACCAGGGGCGTGCTGTAGCGGAGCGCCCCTGCGGGATAGACGGACCAGGGCGAGGTGACGTAGACAATCGCCCGGGTGCCGCTGCGCAGCGCCGCAACCTCGGGCTCGAAGTCCCACCCTCCCTCGAAGCCGGCCTCGACCACCCGCTCGAGCCGGACCGAATCCAGCTGGGTGAAGTCGTCGCCCACGTTGGCGATCTCGATCGTCCTCTGGCCGGGCTGCAGGGGGACCGCCAGGGAACGGTCGGCGTCCGCCGGCGCCGCCGAACGGGCGACGCGCTTGCGCAGGACCTCGGCTCCGTCGACGCGTATGACGACCTCGTTGTCCGAGGCGGCCGAGGCGACGCTCACGAGAAGCATGCCCTTCGCGGCAAAGTCGGCGAGAAGGGTCATGCTGTGCGGGAGGTCGGCATTCCTGCCCCCGTAGATGAAGCGAGACAGCTGCTCGGAGGAACGCTCCGCCGCGAGCGGCGAGGCGATCGCCGCGACGCCGGAAAGCCTCAGGCGGCGCCCCGTGTTGAGGGCCAGCACCGCGTCAAACGTCCTGGCGCCCGGCCCCGCCCGGCCCAGGACGGCGGGCGTCTCCGAGGGGGAGGCCACCCGCGCGGGCTCCCACGCGCCGTCCCTCCAGCCGGCGTCGCCGAGGACCTTGCTCAGTGTCGCGTAGAGCGTGTAGGCGCCGTCCTTGTCGATGTCCTGCCACCACCAGGACATCGAGGTCCCCACGGAGCCCCCGAGCGCCCCGGACCAGAGCGCCTGCCTGAATCCCCTGAGGTAGGGATCCGACGCGAGGCTCCACGACGCGGCGCTCACGCCGAACTCGTCGATCAGGACGGGCCGGCCGTAGCGCCGGTGGAAGTCCTCCGACAGGGCTGCGATCTTCCGGCCGAGCGCGGGGTCGGAGTAGGAATGGTAGTCGGTGAAGTCCATCTCGGGGAGCTCCCACATCTCCGGCCGGTCGCTGCCTCCCGTCAGGCTGGTCGTGATCAGGTGCCCGTAGGGGTCGTGCGCGCGCAGCCACTGCCCGAGGTCCCTGTGCCACGCGATGACGTCGGGCCCGTTCAGGCCGCGCGTGAAGACGTTGTCGATCTCGTTGAAGAACTGCCAGGCGAGGAGCCGGCGGCTGTAGCCGTAGCGGGCGACGACGTACCGCAGGCGCTTTTCATAGATCCTGCGCGCCGCCGGGTCCGTGAAGAAGTCGTTCGGGTTCTCGCAGGGCCCTCCCTGGACCTTGCTGTAGGGGTTCGTCGCCCAGAAGTTGTTCTTCCCGCCCCAGCTCTTGTTGTCGACCTGGTACATGCCGTGGTGGTCGAGGCAGAGCAGCAGGTAGATGCCGTTCCTGTCCGCCAGATCGAACACCTGGTCCAGCTTCCACGCCTCGGCCAGGGGATACCGGTTGAGGGTGCCGGGGACGTGCTCGAGGCCGGCCCACCACGGGCAGAGCCAGATCCTCGCGAAGTTCTCGCCGGCGGCCGCCATGCTTGCGAACCAGGGGCCGTAGTCGTTCTCGGTCCTGTCGGGCCAGCACACGTTCTCCCCGATCAGGCGCAGGGGCCGTCCGTCCGACGTCTCGAAATACCGGCGGCCGGGCCCGACCCGAACCCACCCGGCCGGCGCCGAGGGCGGCGCGGCAGCCACAGAGAAGGCCGCCGAGACAGATTCGGGCGCGTCCTTTCCCGCGACGCTCCAATGCAAGGTCAGCCGGTACTCGCCTGGCTCCGTCGGGGTGCAGCGAAGGCGCCAGCAGGCCGGTTCCGCGGCCAACCCGTCCTGGGCGGCCTTTCCCGGGTCGGCCGCGCCGCGGGCGAAGCCCTGGTACCAAAACGCGGGGACTGTCATGGACGCCCCCGAGGGGGCGACGAGCGTGGCGTCCATGGCGATCTGGTCGGGGTCGAAGTTGTTCTCGGCGGTCGGCGCGTCCTTGATCAGGAACTCGGCCTTGGACCACTGCGTGGCGGGGCCGAGAGGGACGACCGAGGGCAGGAGGGCGCCGGGAAGGGCGGCCGGAAGGAGGAACAGGGCGCTGGCGGCCATGCGCCAGAAGGGGGTGGGGGGCATGGGCCGGTCGGTTTCCTGTCGATACCCCCGGGGGCCGCCGCGAGTCAAACCGCATCGGGACGGCGCCCGGTACGGGGACGCGGATGTCAGGCGAACGCCTTGTTGATCAGCTCCGCGGCCCAGGCCGGAGGGCGCACGGGCCTGCCCAACCGGTCGACGAACGCGTGGAGCGTGCTGCCGGTGACGAGCAGCTCGTCGCCCCGGCG
>CAYNLL010000396.1:0-3508 GCA_964398015.1 uncultured Opitutaceae bacterium
GACAAGTTCCTCGAGGACGCGATCGAGCTCGACGTCGACTGCCTGAGCGACGGCAGGCAGAGCGTCATCGGCGGGATGCTCGAGCACATCGAGTTTGCCGGGGTGCACTCCGGCGACGCCGCGATGGTGATGCCGCCGCACACGCTGGGGGCGGGCATGCTCTCGCAGGTGCGGGTGGCCACGCACGCCCTTGCCAGGGAGCTGCGCGTCGTCGGGCTCATGAACGTCCAGTTCGCGATCAAGGACCAGCAGCTGTACGTGCTCGAGGTGAACCCGCGAGCGTCGCGCACGGTGCCGTTTGTCGCCAAGGCGATCGGCGTGCCCCTGGCGAAGCTCGCGGCCAAGGTGATGGCCGGCATGACCCTCGAGCAGCTCGGCTTCACCCGCGAGGTGATCCCGCTGCACTGGAGCGTGAAGGAGGCCGTGTTCCCGTTTGTCCGGTTCCCGGGCGCCATGATCGCGCTCGGGCCCGAGATGCGCTCCACGGGCGAGGTGATGGGGATCGATGCCGACCTCGGCATCGCCTACGCCAAGGCGCAGGCCGCGGCGAAGCCCGGGCTTCCCTCGGGGGGCAACGTGTTCCTCAGCGTGAAGGACTCCGACAAGCCCCACGCGGTGGCGATAGGGAGCGCCCTGGCCGAGATGGGCTTCACGATCTACTCCACGAGCGGGACGGCGAAGACGCTGGGGGAGAGCGGCGTCACCGTGAAGCGCATCGCCAAACTCAGCGAGGGCCGCCCCAACGCGGTGGACATGATCAAGAACGGCCAGATCCAGCTCGTCATCAACACGCCCGGGGGACTGATCCCGCGGCGCGACGAGAACCTGATCCGGGCGGCGGTCTATGCCCACAATGTGTGCATCATGACCACCATCACGGCGGCCCGCGCCGCGGTGGAGGGCATCCGCGCGATCCGCACCAAGCCCGTGGGGGTGCGCCCCATACAGATGTTCAGGGGCAACGTGACCGCGCTGTAGGGCGCCGGCCGGGTGTTTCCGGGTTTACAGGAGCGCCCGGTTTTGCTTTCGTCTCCGGTTCCCACAGTAAGAACCCACAGAAAATGACCAATATCGACACCCCGTCCGATCCGAAGCCCGCCGACAGTCCGGCATTCCTGGACGAGAAGCTCAGGCTCGCCTGGGGGCGCTACGGCAACCTGATCTATCTCCTGGTCGGGGTGGTGGCCGCCGGCATCCTGGCAAAGGGTGGAATGGATTATCTTGCTGCTCAGAAGGAACTTGCAGTTGAAAAGGACTATGCCGCCTGCGCGACCCCTGAGTCCTTCAAGGAGTTTGCCACCGCCCACAGGGGCCATCCGCTGGCTGCGCTGGTGGAGCTGAAAATGGCGGACGAGGCCTTCCTGAGGGGCAAGTTCGACGAGTCGGTCACCAATTACGACAAGGCGATCGCCGACCTGCCCAAGGGCCCGTTCCTCTCTCGCGCCAAGCTGGGGTTCGCCGTGGCCCAGGCGAGGGCCGGCCGCGCGACCGAGGCCGAGGCCAACCTGCGGGCGATCCTCAACGACGAGGCTCAGCTCAAGACGGTCCGCTGCGAGGCGGGCTATGACCTGGCGGAGCTGGCGGTCACCGCGGGGCGCCCGGGCGATGTCCAGGGCCTTGCCGAGAAGCTGATGCAGATCGACCCCACGAGCCCCTTCGCCGAGCGGGCGTTCGCGCTGCGCTCCGAGATCGGGCCGGCCGGGTCGGCCGCCGCGATCGCGGTGCCTCCCAGCCACTGAGCCTAGGGAACGAGCTGGCCCGGCGCCGGGCCGACGAAGATCGTCTGCGTGACCGGCATCGCCGCCTCGTATGACGCGTCCCCGGCCTGGAGCGCCCGGACGGTGACGGCGCCCCCCGGGGAGGTGAGCACCGTGCCGTTGAGGATCGCCTGCCCCGACACAATCTCGTACTGGACGGACAGTCCCGACGTCGCCGAGGCGTTCAGCGAGACCGGCTGCCCCGCGACGCCTGGGCCCGCGGGCTGGAAGCTGATCGACTGGCGGCGCTTCACCACCGCGACCCGGGCGCGCTCGCTCACCGCCGAGCCGCTCGCGTTGGTGGCCACGACGTCGTAGGCCCCCGAGTCGGAGGGCGACGCCGCGGGGATCGAGAGGGAGCGCTGGACGGCCCCGGCGATCGCGGCCCCGTCCTTGCGCCACTGCAGGGCGGGTTCGGGCTCGCCCGAGGCGGAGACCGAGAGGGTGAACGGCTCGCCGATCTCGGCGCGCATCCCGGCCGGCTGCGACACAATGACGGGCGCACGGGGCCTCGGGAGGACCTCGAACACGACCTCGGCGACCGCGGGCAGGAACTCGGCGTTCCCCTCCTGCGAGGCGCGCACGATGACGAGGCCGGGCTCGCCGGTCAGCTTGAGCTTCCTCCCGTCGAGGGCCGCCGGGCCCCCCGCGATCTCCAGGGAGAGCGGCAGCCCGGAGCTCGCCCTGGCCGCGACCTCAAACGGGGGCGCGTCCACGGTCCGCGCGGCGATCGCGCCGAAGGTGATCTCCTGCTTCCTGCGGCTGTCCTGGGCCCGCGCGCCCGCGGGGAACGCGGCCAGCGCAGCGAGAGCGCACATGAGCCCGGCCGGCAGGCCGAGCCGGCGGAATCCCGCGGGGAGCGACGACGTCATTGCCGCCATTGTCGCCTCACATCCCGACATGCGCCACCTTGGCGGGCGGAAATCCGTTGAAATGGGTCGACGAGGCGTGGCTGTAGGCTCCGATCATGGTGCTGTAGACCAGGTCGTCGCGGTTGAGCTCGGGAAGGTTCTCGGCCATCGAGATGACGTCGAGCGCGTCGCAGGTCGGGCCGTAGACGGCGCTGATCCTCGCGGTTCCGCGCTTGAAGGCCCTGATGGGGTACTTGCAGTGGTCGAAGATCACGCCGGAGTAGGTGTGGTAGACGCCGTCGTCGATGTAGTAGCTCGGCTTGCCGTCGCGGGCCGCCTTGCCGATCACCTTGGACACGGCGTAGCCCGCGTTGGCGACGAGGAAGCGGCCCGGCTCGGCGAGGATCTGGACGTCCTTAGGGAACAGGCGCTCCAGCTCGTTGTTGATGACGCGCGCGAGCTCGCGGAACGGCTTCACCGACTCGTCGTAGCGCGCCGGGAACCCGCCGCCGATGTCCACGAGGTTCATCTTCCTGTAGCCGCGGTCGTTGGCCTCCCTGAAGATGCTCGAGCAGAGCGCGAGGGCCTGGACGTAGTTCTCGAAGTTGGTCGTCTGGCTCCCCACGTGGAAGCTCAGCCCCTCGCAGGTCAGCCCGAGCTTCTCGGCGAGGAGGATGAGGTCGACCGCCTCCCCGGGGGCCGCGCCGAACTTCGAGGAGAGCTCCACCATCGCCCCGGTGTTCGCGACCTTCAGGCGCAGCGCCACGCCGGCCTGCGGGGCGTGCTTCTTGATCTTCAGCAGCTCCTCGGCGTTGTCGAAGGTGACCAGGGGCTTGTACTGGTTGAGCTCCTCCAGGGTCTCGACGGGCTTGTTGGGGTTCGCGTAGATGATCTTGTCCC
>CAYNLL010000397.1:0-3501 GCA_964398015.1 uncultured Opitutaceae bacterium
GACCGGCAACCTGGACGGCGACAACCAGGATTCCATGGTGGAGCTCATCTTCGGGCTCAACAGGGAGCGCGGCACCACGCTGGTCCTCGTCACCCACAACTTCGAGCTCGCCGGCCGCTGCCAGAGGATCCTGCGCCTGAAGGGCGGGGTGGTGGCCTCCGACACGCGCGCCGCGACGATCGGCTGAACCGGCACCGTGCGCTTCATCCTCACCATGGCCTGGCGCGACTCGAGGGCGTCGCGCCGGCGCCTCCTCCTGTACTCGCTCTCGGTCGTGCTTGGGATAGCGGCGCTGGTCTCGATCGGCTCGTTCAGCGCCAACGTGCGCCAGGCCATCACCGCCGAGGCCAAGGGGCTCCTCGGCGCGGACCTCTTCGTGACCTCGCCCGCGCCGCTCACGGCCCCGGTGCTGGACTACCTGCGGGCGCTGGGGGGGGAGGTGGCCCGCGAGCAGACCTTCTCCACGATGATGACGTTTCCAGCGGCGCGGCGCCTCAGGCTGGTCCAGGTCCACGCCAGCGAGGGCGGGTTCCCCTTCTACGGAAGGCTTGAGGCCGAACCGGACGGCGCGGCGGCGCTGCTGCGCTCCGGGGGAGACGTCGCGATCATCGAGCCCACCCTTCTTGCGCAGTTCGGCGTCAGGGTGGGCGACAAGGTGAAGCTCGGCCGGACGCTCTTCACGGTGGTGGGTGCGCTGGGCAAGGTTCCCGGGGAGTCGCCGGGAGTGGCGATGATGGCCCCCCGGGCCTACATCCCGATGGGCGCGCTCCAGGAGACGGGACTCGCCGGCGCGGAGGCCCTCGCCCGCTACAGGGCGATGGTGCGGCTGCCCGCCAGCCGCAACGCCGACGCCGTCGTCCGCGACATGAAGGAGAAGTTCCCCATGCTCCGGCTCTCGTTTGAGACCGTCGAGGAGCGCAAGCGCAACCTCGGCGATGCGCTGAACCACCTCGACGGGTTCCTGAGCCTGGTGGGGTTCGTGGCGCTTATCCTCGGCGGGATCGGGGTGGCGAGCGCCCTTCACGCCTACATCCGGGGCAAGCTCGCCACCGTCGCCGTGCTGCGCTGCCTCGGCGCGAGCGCCTGGCAGAGCTTCTCCGTCTACCTGGCGCAGGGGCTCGCCCTCGGGCTTGCAGGCGCCCTTGCAGGGGGGGCCCTGGGCGTCGCGGTCCAGAAGGGCCTGCCCGCGCTCGCCCGGGGGCTGCTCCCGATCGAGATCAGCTTTTTCCTGTCGTGGCCCGACATCCTGAGGGGGACGGGCTCGGGCGTGGCCATCTGCCTCCTCTTCTCGCTTCTCCCGCTGCTCGCGGTTCGCCGGGTGCCTCCCCTCGCCGCCCTCCGCTCCGCGGCCGCCGAGGACGAGGCGCAGGCGCCCGACCCGTGGCGGATCCTCGTCGGCGCGGCGATCGCCGCCGCCGTGACCGGCTTCGCCGTGTGGCAGGCGGGGACGGTGGCCGTGGGGCTCGGCTTCGCGGGGATGCTCGGCCTCGGGTTTGCGGTCCTGGGCGGCCTCGCCTACGCGGTCTCGTGGGCGGCGCGCCGCTTTACCCCGAAGGGCCTTCCCTACGTCGCGCGCCAGGGCCTCGCCAACCTCCACCGGCCAAACAACCGGACGGTCCTCCTCCTCCTCTCGCTCGGGCTGGGCACCTTCCTTGTCCTCACGCTGCTGCTCGCCCGCACGGCCCTCCTCAGCGAGATACAGGGTGCCGACAGGGCCGGCCGCCCCAACCTGGTCTTTTTCGACATCCAGGACGACCAGATCGGCCCGCTCGTGCGCGCGGCCGCGGCCGACGGCTCGCCGGTGGCCGAGCAGGCGCCGATCGTCACCATGAAGATTGCCTCGGTGAAGGGGGTGCCGGTGGAGCGGCTGCTCGCGGACCGCGGCGAGAGGACGGCGGCGTGGGCGCTGCGGCGCGAATACCGTTCGACCTTCAGGGGATCGATGTCCGCCACGGAGAAGCTGGTCCAGGGGACGTTTTCCGGCCACGCCGAGCCGGAAGCCGGCCCCGTGCCCGTCTCCGTGGAGGAGGGCCTCGCGCGCGACATGCACCTGGGCTTGGGCGACGAGATCGACTGGGACGTGCAGGGGCTCGAGGTGCGCTCGCGCGTCGGGAGCATCCGCTCCGTGGAGTGGCGCCGGATGGAGCCGAATTTCTTCGTCGTGTTCCCCGAGGGCGTGCTGGAGGGCGCCCCGAAGACCTATGTGGCGGCGCTCCACGTGCGCTCGCCCGAGGAGTCCGCGAGGGTGCAGCGCGACGTGGTGGACGCCTTCCCCAACGTGACGGCGATCGACCTTGAGCTCGTCGTGCAGACCCTAGACGGGATCTTCTCAAAGGTCGCCTTTGCGATCCAGTTCATGGCGCTCTTCACCGTGGCCACCGGACTCATCGTGCTCGCCGGGGCGATCCTCACCGGGCGCCACCAGAGGATCCGCGAGACCGTGCTCCTGCGCACCCTGGGGGCCACGCGGCGCCAGGTGGCGCTGATCCAGCTCGTCGAGTACGCGGTCCTCGGGACGCAGGCGGCCGTGGTCGGCGGGCTCCTTGCCGTGGGTGGCAACGCGCTCCTGGCGCGGTTCGTGTTCCACATTCCGGCGTCGGCCCCGCCCGGCCAGATCGCCGCGGCCGTCGCGGTCGTCGCCTCGCTGACCGTGGCGACGGGATTCATCGCCGGGCGGGGGATTACGGATCACCCTCCCCTTGAAATCCTTAGGCAGGAGACCTGAGCCGGCGGCGCCCGAACTTTTGAAGGGTTCCACCCTATTTTCTGAAACAATGCCGACCGCCGAGCGTCTGATGCCCTTGCACCCGATTCCCTTGCCGTTGCACGCGTCCCAAAGCCCCGACCCCTTGAACTTCCTCTCCCGTGGGATACGGGGGCTGCTGCTTGCGCTTCTCTCGGGCGCGGTGGCGTGGGGCGCCATGCCGGCGGCCCGCGCGCCGGGCGGGATGAGCGCACGGGAGCTGGCCCAGGGGTACAGGGACGGTGCCGTGATCGCAAAGCCGCTCCCGCAGGCGCTGGCGACGATCGACGCGGCTGAGCGCGGGGAGGGGCTGCGCCTCGAGGCGCGGTTTGAGCGCTTTGGCGGCGTGCGGGTCATCGGCCTCGCCCAGGGCGACACGGTGCCGGCGGCCCTCGCGAGGCTCAGGGCCACGGGCCGCTACCAGTACGTGGAGCCGGACTACATCCGGCACACGAGGCTCGTGCCCGACGACCCGGATTTCACGGACCAATGGGCGCTCCACAACGACGGCTCCCAGGGAGGGATAGCGGGTGCCGACATCAATGCGGAGAGCGGCTGGAACACGCGCACCTCCGCCGCGAGCGTGGTTGTCGGCATCGTCGACTCAGGGGCGCTGACGACCCACCAGGACCTTGCGGCCAACATGTGGATCAATCCCCACCCGGGAACCTCGGCAAGCTACGCCACGGTCAACGACAACACCGGCGCCGACGAATCGCTCACCGAGACCGACAGCCTCAACGGACTGAATGCGGTGA
>CAYNLL010000398.1:0-3496 GCA_964398015.1 uncultured Opitutaceae bacterium
TGCTGGTGGACCAGCGGCCCGAGTCGCCGGTCTCGGGCGCGGACGCGCAGGCCCTTCCCCGGATCGAGGGGATCGAGGGCCTTGTGGTGCATTCGTCCGCCTCACCCGTGGGGCATTTTTCCACCTCAAACGACCTTATCAACCGGATCCACCTGCTCGTGCGCTGGGCCCAGCGGTCAAACATGGTCTCAGTGCTGACCGACTGCCCGCACCGCGAGAAGCTGGGATGGCTCGAGCAGTACCACCAAAACGGCCCGTCGTTCAGGTACGAGTTCGCCGTCGACCGCATCTTTGAGAAGGGCGAGAATGACATGGCGGATGCCCAGCACGCCGACGGACTGATCCCCAACATCGCGCCGGAGTACGCCAAATTCGACGGGATCTTCCGGGCCGCCGCCGAATGGGGCTCGGCCTTCATCCTCGTTCCCTGGCAGCACTACGAATTCACGGGCGACCTGGGCCTCTTCAAGGCGCACTTCGACGCGATGAAGGCCTACTACGCCTATCTCGAGTCGAGGACCGAGGACGGAATCCTGTCCGAAGGGCTGGGCGACTGGTTCGACCTCGGACCGAAGCGCCCCGGTCACGCCCAGCTCACGCTCTCCAACGTCACCGCGACCGCGTTCATGTACGAGGACGCCAGGATCCTAGGGCGGGTGGCCGAGCTCCTGGGGCGCGCCGACGATGCCCGGGACTACAAGGCCCGTGCCGAGCGCGTCCGCGCGACCTTCAACCGGGCCTTCTTCCACCCCGACACCGGAACGTACGCGGACGCCACGCAGTGCGCCAACGCCCTGGCGCTCGCCCTGGGAATCGCGGAGCCCGGCGACCGACGACGGGTTCTCGCGGCCCTGGTCCAGGACGTCGAGCGCCACGGCTATTCCACGACCTCGGGCGACGTCGGCTTTCGCTACGTGCTGCAGGCCCTGGCGCACGGGGGCCGCTCCGACGTGATCTACCGGATGATCAACCAGGACACGAAGCCGGGATACGGCTACCAGCTCAGGATGGGGGCGACGAGCCTGACCGAGGCCTGGGACGCCAACCGCCATTCCTCCCAGAATCATTTCATGCTGGGAGAGGTGATCGAGTGGTTCTACCGCGACCTCGCGGGGATCGACCACGACTCCAAGGCACCCGGGTTCAAGAACGTGGTCGTCCGCCCCCAGCCCGTGGGCGACCTGGCCTGGGCCGAGGCGAGCTACGACTCGGTCCGCGGCTCCATTGCGGTGAGGTGGGAGCGCCGCGGCGACCGGTTCCTGCTGCACGTCGCCGTGCCGGCCAACACGACGGCGACCGTCTACGTGCCGAGCAGCGACGGCAGCGTGACCGAGGGCGGACGCCCAACCGGCGGGCGGACGGACGTGACGCTTGTCGCCCGGCAGGGCGATCGAAGCCAATTCAACATCGGGTCCGGATCCTACGCATTCGAATCGCGCTGGACGAACGGCGCCCCTTAGGCCCGTCATCGCCGACTTGAGATCTTCGGGCTTGTGGGGGCGCGCCCGCGAATGATGAATGGGGCCGTGAAGATCAAACCTGGGTCACGCCTCTTGTTCATAGGCGATTCTGTGACGGACTGCGACCGACTGCGCCCCGTCGGCAGGGGATCCCGCGCTGCGCTCGGCACGGGTTACGTGGCGCAGGTGGACGCGATGCTGGAGCCCTTTCAGAAGGGCCGGCCCATCCAGATCATCAATGTGGGCGTAAGCGGGAACACGATCAGGGACCTCTCCAAACGGTGGGAAAGCGACGTGCTGGCTCTCGAGCCTGACTGGCTCTCGGTCATGATAGGCATCAACGATGTCTGGCGCCAGTTCGACGGCATCGACCGCGCGTCGTCCGTGAGGCTGGATGAGTTCTGGGAGATTTTCGGCGGTCTTCTCTTTCGCACCCGTCCGACGCTCAAGGGCCTGGTCCTCATGACGCCCTATTATGTCCAGAGCGACCGGTCCGACCCGATGCGCGAGATGATGGACGAGTACGGCAGGGTCGTGAAAGACCTCGCAGCAAGGCATAGCGCATTGATCGTCGACACCCAGGCCGCCCTGGACCGCGTTCTTACGCGGTCGGACTACAAGGCGATCGCCCCCGACCGCGTGCATCCCACGGAGATGGGCCACCAGATTCTGGCGTATGCCTTCTTGCGCGCGGTCGGGATCACGCCTCGCCATCGCAGGTGACGATGGGAATCGAGCGTCAGCTCTCCGACGGCTCTCCAGAGGGTGGACGGCGGCCGCGAGGCGCCGCGAACGGGCGACGCCAAGAGCCCAAGGATCACAATATTGCTGATATCGCTTTGGCGTAAGGGGTTGCCAATTCATCACCCGGCCGCGCCGATCTTGCAGCGTTCCGTTGATTCACGGCAAAGCGCCTCCTGCGGCAACGTAAATTCATGTAGAAATGCTACGTGCGCCGTAGCCATGGGCGGACTACAAGCGGGACCCGACATCCCCATAAGGACCCAAATTGCACTCAATATTTCCACTCACGACCCTTGGGGAAAGCCACCGCGCAAGGCCTAGGCGAGGTCCGGCTCAACATTGTTCGGCATCCATTTGAGCCCGCCGGTTTCAAAGATTTCCGACGCGGACGTCGAGCGCATCGTGAGGCGCGACTTCGCCCCCCACGAAGCGTCCACAGTGCTGGAGGCGCTGTCCGAATACGGGAGGCAAGAGTGGCATCGCGACGCGCCCCGCGTGAGGGTGGCGATCCTGAAGCTGGCGGACGGGAACCTCAGCCGGCTGAGGTCCGCCGTCAAAACGTCCATTCGTGATGCCCGAGATGTCCTTAGCCACGCGGAGCATCCACGGTACGTGGCTGAGATCAGCGAAGCTGAAACCGATCCGAAGAAGATCGCGATGGTGACCGAAAGCGACTCAGGACAGTACCGCGCATGGCTAGAGAGATGATGAGATTCACCCAAGTCCTTCCCCGCGCCGGCACGGGTCCTGCAGGTCGATGGTGTGGATTCTGCCCTTGCCACACCTAAGATGAGACGAATTCAGCCAAGACAATTCCAGTTACCGGGCTGCCTTCTTGTTCGGGCGGATTCGGACCCTCTGCCAAAAGGGAGCAAGGCCGCCCGCCAGATGCGATATGCGAGCACGGAGCGCCACCGCCATTGGAATGGCCCAGGACGCACCAACGCCAGGCCATTTGTATAGAATTGACTTCTAACGTGTAGCGTAAATCCTGTCTTCGCCACGGCAGCCCCTCCAGAGCCATCGTGACGCCCGCGCTAGCTGTCTGGGATGCAGCTTCGACTGCGGAATCGCCTGCTAATCCGGGCCCTTCCAATTTGCGTCGTAGAGCAACCAAGCGTCGCGGCAATTTCATTCAATTTTACTAAATCTCTCTCAGTCCCAAAAAGCTGGGCCCCACGTGAAATAAGAAATGCCCCCATCCTTGACCCTCGCCGTCCGCAGCCACGCTCAGGTCCACCGCCGCCTCTTCGCGCTTCGACTGGAATGTCCTGACATCGTAAGTGTCGTCA
>CAYNLL010000399.1:0-3490 GCA_964398015.1 uncultured Opitutaceae bacterium
AGTGGCTGGTTTTGATTCGATCCTGAGTGGCTGGTTTCGAACTGATCCGTGACACATGATCATCGGCGACAATGAGGATCTTTCGATTCTTCAGCCCCAATCCAGGATGAGAGCTATCGATGCTCATTAGACCTTAACCCATCATGTTCCATCGCCTCCAGCGAGCAATTTGAAAATCCAACGAATGCTCCTGCTGACGACAAATCGAGGAACCGGTGGTCTTAGCGCCGGCCATGGATCGTTTCGCCCCCGTCCCTCCCCCTTTGGCGAGATGGCGGCCTTCATCTTCCCGCGGTCCCAGGAGCGGGCAAGGCAATGGCGCTCTGAACGCCTCTAGATGCCAGGGTAACGCCCTACAGGCCGCGATCGCGTTGAGATTCAGAACCCAAAGGAAACACTCCTGGTGCTCATCTCTCTGTTGCAACCACCGAGGCGCCCGCGACGGCGAGGAGAGTTCCAGCCAACGCCCGCGGGCCATTGATGTGGTGCCATTGGTCAGGGAGCATTTCCTGCCTCTGGTCGGCGCCCACAAGCGTGGGTTTGTCGACCGAGGAGACCACAAGGTAATCCCGAAAATGAAACTCATCGTCGGTCAAAATGACCGGGGATCGCCCTCCAGTGGAAAATCGCCCGACGGACGCGGTATCCGCCGGCTTGCACTGTTCTTGCCGTCCAGCCTTGCGGCACCCGTCAATCGATAGCGGATGACCGATGGAAATTTCCGTCTAGAACCGGCGACCAAGTCCAATGGGCCTTGTCGGCGCAACAAAGGCTCCAAGCGCGCCTCTGGAGTCGAGGGGAACCGGAGGGACCCTCCCGTCCAAAGGACACGTCCTCGAATGCCCCAAGAAACCGATTCCGCCCAGATCGGCTCCTGTCCTCGGAGCCGGCCAAGGCATCACAACTGCATCTGTCTCCCGGGGGACAACTTTACACCCAGGAAACACGCATCATCAGAACGGTTATGTTGCGTGTTAATTGTAATACTTTCGCATTTCTTGTTCTTTGCCATTCATTTCCCATCCTCGCATATCGACGCTTGTAAAGATTGGAACGTAAAGATCCGCTGTAGGGCGAAGTCGCCCAAATGTTCAAACCGCGGCGGAGAGGCTGAATGGCTGCGCTATTTCGCATCTTCCTTCAGATATTCTTGCAAGACCTGAAGCTGTCACCTCCGCTCGCACTAACGAACGGGCCGAACGCAACCGGGATTCCATATCCAGCGGGGCCTCGATTGATGCAGCCCACTGGTACAGAAATCCGATCGCCCTCACCTTGGCCTCGATGGTGTTCGCCTGGCGCCGATCGCGAACCCGGTCGATTATGAATCTTGCTGGGAGCGATACGGGGAAACCCTCCCCTCCCATTAACACTGGGAATCTCTCGCCGTTCGCGAACATGCACCGATGCACAGAATAGCCAGCTCCACGCATTGCCTATTAATTGAGCTGTTGATCGCTTCTGTAAAGCATTTTATCGATTTATCATTACGTTTATTATAAGATACGTTATTTAATAATGATGCGCCGAATACTCTTAGGTTCACGAACCACGTTTTAGGCCCGTTAAGGGCTCAATTCAGTTGCGAGCCTCATACCCTGTAGGGACACACGAAGAACGGCCCACCTAGGCCATCTAACGCGTCGAAACCCCGAGCGCCACAGGTTACCCGCTCTCATTCGGGCCGGCTCCTGCGGCAAGCCTTATGGCTCCTGTCCTCGGAGCCGGCCAAGACATCTTAACTGCACTCGTCTCGCCCAGGCGATCTTTACACTTTAAGATAGGTGCCGCTAGAACGGCACGTCCTCGTCGACCGTGTCCTTCGGAGCCGCCGGCGGCCGTGCGGCCGCGGCCCTCGGTGCGGACGGCGCCTCGCCGGGCGCGGCTTCCGCGGATTCCCCGCCGGCACCAGGGGCCCCGTCGCCCCTGCCGCCGATGAACTGAAAATTCTCGAGCACGACCTTGAGTTTGCTGCGCTTCTGGCCGGACGTCTTGTCCTCCCACTGGTCGAATTTCAGGCGGCCCTCGACGAAGAGCGGCCGGCCCTTGGTGCAGTACTTGGAGATGATCTCGCCCTGCTTGCCCCATGCCTCTATGTCGACAAACGCGGTCTCCTCGCGGGTCTGGCCGCTCTCATCCTTCCAGGAGCGGCTGATCGCCAGTCCGAACTGGCAGATCGCGGTGCCCTTCGGCGTGACGCGCATCTCGGGGTCGCGCGTCAGGTTTCCCATCAGGTAGACCTTGTTGAAGTTGGCCATGGGAGTCAGACCTCCTGAACGAACGTGCGGTAAACGCTGCCGTTGAGGCGGAGCCGCTCGCGCAGCTGCGCGGGCCCCTCAGGGGGCGCGCTGAAGTTGACGTGGACATAGGCGGCGCTGGTCAGCTTGCGGTCGGTCACGCGAGCGAAGTCCTTCTTGCCGATGTTCTCCACGGCGGTCACGTCGCCCTGGATCGCGGCGATCTCCTTCTTCACTCCGTCGACGATCTGGTCGACGGTCTCCTGCTTTCCGCGGTTGTCCAGGATGAAGGTGGCGCGGTAGTTTCTTTTGGTCGGTTTGCTCATGGGATGTCTCTTCGATTAAGCTGGTTCATCGCCTGGTCGGGCCCGCTTTTCAGCAGCAGTTCCAGGTCCTGGACGTACGTGTCGGTTTTTTGTTGGATGAGGTTGAGTTGTTCTTGTGTGAAGTGTGCGAGGACGAAGTCCTTGAGGTCCATCTCGGGCGGGTGCCGGGGCCCGATCCCGATGCGAAGCCGGGAGAAGCCGCTGCCCAGGTGCTCGAGCAGGCTCGCGACGCCGTTGTGGCCCGCGTCGCTGCCGGTCACCGAGACCTTCACGAGCCCCAGGGCGATCGTGAGGTCGTCGTAGACCGCCGCGACCGCCTCGATGGGTATCCTGTGGTACCGGGCGAGGGCGCCCACGGCGCGGCCGCTCCCGTTCATGAAGGTCTGCGGCTTGACGAGCCACAGGGTGCGGCCCGGGCCGAGGTCGCTTCGGGCGACCATCGACTCGAACTGGGGGGCATCCCTCCAGGCAAGGCCGTGCTTCGACGCGTAGGCGTCGATCACCCGCCAGCCCAGGTTGTGGCGCGACTGCTCGTACTCGCGGCCCGGGTTACCCAGGCCGGCGACGAGCGAGATGGACATGACTCAAAGAACGGCCGGAAACCCGTGTCTCCGGCTTTAACGAAAAAACTACTTCTTGGCGGGAGCGGCGGCCTTGGCTGCGCCGGCGGGCTTGGCGCCCGCGGCGGGAGCGGCCGGTTTCTTGTCTCCGGCGGCCGGGGCCGCGGCCTTCTTGTCGCCCGCTGGGGCGGCTTTGCCGTCGCCAGGGGCGGCCTTGCCGTCGGCAGCCGGGGCTGCGGCGGCGCCCTCGGCGGCAGGGGCCGCCTCGGCACCCTCGACCGGCGCGGCGGCAACGGTCTCCACGACAATCTCGGCAACCGGCTCGACGCACGCGACGACGGGCTGGCCCTTGTCGTCGAGGAATGTG
>CAYNLL010000400.1:0-3480 GCA_964398015.1 uncultured Opitutaceae bacterium
GCTGGCGTTCATCGTGCTCGGCAAGGGGATCTTCAAGGGCGACTTCAAGTTGGTGGTCTACGGGGTGGGCGGGATCATCGCGGCCACCGCCATCGTCCACATGGTGCGGATGCGCTATGCCCCCCGCCCAGATTGAGCTGGGCGAGCCGGCCCGCGAGGCCCGGCCGCTGACCGTCACCGAGTTCACCCGGAGGGTGAAGTCCGTCCTCGAGGGCGGGATCGGCCCCTGCTGGGTCAAGGGCGAGGTCTCGAACCTGCGCGTCCAGCCGAGCGGGCACGTCTACTTCCTGCTCAAGGACGCGGGGGCCCAGCTCTCGGCCGTCATGTTCCGCATGCAGGCGGCGAGGCAGACCGTCAGGCTGAGGGACGGCCTGCAGGTCGTGGCCCACGGGGACGTCGGCGTCTACGAGGCGCGCGGCCAGTACCAGCTGATCGTGCGGACCGTCGTCGACGACGGGGTGGGGGCCCTGCAGAGGGAGTTCGAGGCGCTCAAGGCCCGGCTCTCCGCCGAGGGGCTCTTCGACCCCGCCCGCAAGAAGGCGATTCCCCAGATGCCCGGGACCGTGGGGTTCGTCACCTCGCCGACGGGGGCCGCCGTCCAGGACTTCATGAGGATCCTGATCCGGCGCGGCTGGAGGGGCCGGGTCGTGGTGCTCCCCTCGAAGGTCCAGGGCGAGGGCGCGGCGGCCGAGATGGCCGAGATGCTAGGCCTCGCCGGGACGCTGGGGATCTTCGACCTCATCGTCGTCGGGCGCGGCGGAGGCAGCATCGAGGACCTCTGGGCCTTCAATGAGGAGGTGCTGGTGAGGGCGGTGGCGGCGTGCCCGGTCCCGACGATCTCCGCGGTCGGCCACGAGATCGACTTCACCCTGTGCGACTTCGCCGCCGACCGTCGCGCCGAGACCCCGAGCGCGGCGGCGGAGCTCGTCTCCAGCGAGTTCGTGCGCTTTGCGGAGAGGACCCGGGCCGCGGGCCAGGCGGCGCAGTCGGCGCTCGCCGAGGCCGTGGGCCGCGCGCGCGAACGGGTCGCCCACGGGAGGTCGCGCCTGAGGCTGCTCTCTCCGGCGGCCCTGGTGGAGCGCGGCTACCTGAGGCTCGACGACATGTCGAACAGGCTTGCCGCCTCGCTGCGCTCCGGCGTGCAGGCCCGGCGCCAGGGGCTCTCGGGGGTCGCCTCGCGGCTCGACAAGGCCTCCCCGCAGACCCGCGTCCAGATCGAGTCCCACAGGCTGCTCTCCCTGTACAAGCGGCTCCAGGGCGCCAGCCCGGGCTCCGTGCTCAACCGCGGCTTCGCCATCGTGCGCGACGACACGGGCACGCCGCTGACCCGCCGGGCGGGGATACGGGCCGGGCAGAGGCTCGAGGCGGAATTCGCCGACGGGAGAGCCCCGCTCAGGGCGCAATAGGCGGGAGCCCCGATCGCCCGAGCGACGTCCGCTGCGCCGGCCCTCCACCATGAGATCGCCCCCCTTGAACCCGGACGGTGCCGCGGCGGGGACGCGCACACTGGCTCTCGCTCTCCTGGCCGCCGTCCTCCTGGGCGGCTGCGCCTCCCCGCGCGCCTCCGCGGCCGCCAAACACAAGCAGGCGACTGCGGCCGCCGAGCCCGCATCGCCCCCGCCGCCCCCGCCCCCCTTGATGTTCCAGGGCGAGGCCCCTCCTGCCGGGGGCGCGGAGAGGGCCGCGAGCCCCCTGTCGGCGGAGGAGCTCGCCGCCGACGAGGCCAATGTGGCGGGGTACGCCCTCAACCTGAGGGTGGGCATGACGCTCGACCAGGCCAGGGCCGTGTTCCGCGGCCATCCCTTGAAGCTGGAGTCGGAGGCCAAGGGGGCCAACGGCGGCATCTCGGTCTACCGCACCCTGATGGTCTCGGAGCATCCGGAGGTCTGGCTCACGTTCTACAGCGACAGCCTCCAATCGTGGACAACGGTGGCCAAACACTGAGGGGGCCCGTTCCTCCCGGGCCACGGGGTCCGCGCAGGTCCGGGCCGGCGTGGGCGCCCGCGGGGCGTTCAAATCGCGCGGCATGAAAGCCTTGAGGCACGGCACGGAACGGGGTTGAGTTTTTGGCGGGTACCGGGGAGGCTGTCCGTTCGATGTCATTGCGCGCGCCCCTCATCGCATCCGCTGCAGCCCTGCTGCTGCTGGCGGGCTGCGGCGAGGAGAAGGTCGCCGTGTACCGGGTGCCCCACGAGAAGGACCCCGACATGGCGGCGTCGGGAGCGGACTCGGGGGCCCAGGCTCCCCAGGCGGACCAGGCCCAGGGGGGCCAGATGGCCGACGCCGCGGTGCCGACCGCCGCCGGGACCGGCCTGGCGTGGGACGCGCCCGCCGCCTGGACGGTCAAGCCGGCCTCGGCGATGCGCAAGGCGAGCTACGGCGTCGCTGGCGCGGGCGGCGAGGCCGACCTCTCGGTCACGGCCTTTCCCGGGGATGTCGGGGGCGAGCTTGCGAACGTGAACCGGTGGCGGGGGCAAATCGGGCTGCCGGCCCTCCAGGAGGGCGAGCTCGACTCGGCGGTGAGCCGGTTCGAGGCGAACGGCCTGAAGTTTACCGTGGTCGAGCTCGAGCCCTCTGCCAGCGGCGAGGGGAAGGCCATCCTCGGCGCGATGGTTCCGTTCCAGGGGTCCACGTGGTTCTTCAAGCTGCTGGGTGCCGGGCCCGTCGTGAAGGCGTCGAGGGCGGACTTCCTCGCGTTCGTCAGGACGGTGCGGGCCCCGGCGACGCAGGCCCCGGCGGCGCAGATGGCCGACACAGCGGTGCCGACGGCCGGGGGGGCCGACCTGGCATGGCAGGCTCCGTCCCGCTGGACGGCCGGCCCGGCCTCGGCGATGCGCAAGGCGAGCTACGGCGTCCCGGGGGCGGGGGTGTCCTCCGAGCTTTCGGTCACGGCGTTTCCGGGCGACGTCGGCGGGGAGCTCGCCAATGTGAACCGCTGGCGCGGGCAGATCGGGCTGCCGGCCCTCCAGGCGGGCGAGCTCGACGCGGCCGTGAGCCGGTTCGAGGCGAACGGCCTCAGGTTCACCGTCGTCGAGCTGGACCCTCCGGGCGGCGGCGACGCCAAGGGCATCCTCGGCGCGATCGTCCCCTTCCAGGGCTCGACGTGGTTCTTCAAGCTCGCGGGCCCCGGCCCGTCCATCGCGGCGTCCAAGGCGGAGTTCCTCGATTTCCTGCGCACCGTGCGCGCCCCCTGACCCGATGAACGAGCTCCTCGGCAGCGTGCGCGCCCTCTTCGTCTCGCTCAAGCTGACGGTCGTCCTGCTCGCCCTCTCGATCCTCCTCGTCTTCTGGGCGACGCTGGACCAGGTGCACCTGGGCGTCTGGGCGGTCCAGCAGAAGTTCTTCCACTCGTTCGTCGTCTTCGCGAGCCTGGGGGAGCTGCGCCTGCCGGTCTTCCCCGGCGGCTACCTCATCGGCGGCCTGCTCCTGGTCAACCTGGTGTCCGCGCACGCCTACCGCTTCAAGATGGGCTGGAGGAAG
>CAYNLL010000401.1:0-3479 GCA_964398015.1 uncultured Opitutaceae bacterium
AGTCGCCGTCGGGCCGCGCGTGCCCGATGACCGCCACGGGCCGGCCGGCGACCGCCTCGCGCAGCCGCGCGAAGTCCGCGTGAAACTCAGGGTAGAACATCTCCATGGCTCGGGGGGGCCGGCGCCTCCACGGCGGGCTCGATCTGGTCGAGCGCGTGGAGCAGCCGGGCGACGCGGTCGCTCGACTTGTCGAGGACGTACGTCAGGCGCGGCAGGAACTTGAGGACGATGCGCTGGGCAAGCTCCTCGCGGATCTCGGGGGCCCGCTTCTGCAGCCAGCGGAACCTCTCGGCCGCGGCCTCCGCGTCGCCGACGATCGACACGAACACCCTGCCGTCGCGCAGGTCCGGCGCTATCCGCACCTCGGCGATGGTGATCGCGACCGCCTCCGCCGCGTACCGGCGGCGCAGGATGTCGCTGACCTCGCGCGCGACGAGCTCGTTGATTCTGACGATTCGATTGGACACGGACGTTTGTCGGGCGTCGGGCCCATCAGAGGGAGGCCCTTACCTTCTGGGTGTCATAGCACTCGATCACGTCTCCGACCTGGTAGCCGTTGAAATCGTCGAGCTTGACGCCGCATTCGAGGCCGGCGCGAACCTCGTTCGCATCGTCCTTGAAGCGCTTGAGCGTGCCGACCTTGCCCTCGTGGACGACCTCTCGCCCCCGCCGCAGGCGCGCGGCGGCCCCCCGGTTGACCTTGCCCTCGGTGACGAGGCACCCCGCCACGAACCCCTTGGCCAGCGGAAATGTCGCGCGGACCTCCGCGGCCCCGAGCTTGATCTCCTTTATGTCCGGATCGAGCAGGTCCGCCATCATCTCGCGCACCTTGTCGCTCAGTTCATAGATGATCTCGAAGGTCTCGATGCGGACGCCGTTGTGCTTCGCCAGCGGCGTGACACCGTTCTCAAGCTTCGTGCTGAAGCCGAGGATGGTCGCTCCCGCCGCCGCCGCCATGATGACATCGTTCTTCGTCACCAGGCCGACATCGGTGGAGACAATCTCGAGCGACACCTTCGTGCTCTTGATCCCCTCGAGAATCTGGCGCACGGCCTCCGCCGAGCCGAACACGTCGGCCTTGACGATCACCTTGAGCACCTTCTGCTGGGTCGCGGCGATGTTGGCGAAGAGGTGCTCGATGGAGATGTCCTTCTGCGCCGAGTCCACGGTCGTCACCTCCTTCTTCAGCCGGTGCGCCTCCTCCTCGGCGAGGTTTTCGGCCTCCCTCGCGTTCTTCGCCCCCTTGAACGTGGCACCGCTGTCGGGCGTTCCCGACCAGCCGATCACGCGCACGGGCGTCGAAGGGAGGGCCTCCTTGATGGGGCGGCCCTGGTCGTCGAACATGGCCCGAACCTTAGCCCAGTGCGACCCGCAGACGATGGCGTCCCCGGTGTGCAGGGTCCCCTTCTGCACGATCACGGTTGAGAGCGGCCCGCGCCCCACGTCGACCTGGGACTCGATCACGACCCCGGACACCTCGGCCTTGGGGTTCGCCTTGAGCTCCAGGACGTCGGCCTGGAGCAGGATCATCTCGAGAAGATCGTTTACGCCCGTCCCCTTCACGGCCGAGACCGGCACCGTGATGGTCTCGCCGCCCCAGTCCTCGGGAACGATCCCGCGCTGCTGCATCTGCGCCTTGACCTGGTCCAGGTTGGCGCCCTTCACGTCCATCTTGTTGACAGCGACGATGACGACGACCTTGGCGTTTCGCGCGTGCTCGAGGGCCTCGTCGGTCTGGGGCATGAAGCCGTCGTCGGCCGCGACGACGAGCACGGCGATGTCGGTCACCGAGGCGCCACGGGCGCGCATCTTGTTGAACGCCGCATGGCCCGGCGTGTCGAGAAAGGTGATCTTCCTGCCGTTGTGCTCGACCTGGTAGGCGCCGATGTGCTGGGTGATGCCGCCGGCCTCGCCTGCGGCGACATTCGCCTTGCGGATCGCGTCGAGCAGCGAGGTCTTCCCGTGGTCGACATGGCCGAGGATGACCACGACCGGGGGCCGGGTCACCAGGTCCTTCGACTCGTCCTCGACCGCCTTGGTCTTGTCCTTGTCCTTCGCCTGCTGCTGCTGCGAGGCGTCGCCCCTGTGCTTGATGTCCAGAACGAAGCCGTATTTTTCGGCGACCTTCTGGGCGACGGCCTCGTCGATCGTCGAGTTCATCGAGGCGAAGCCGACGATCTGGTTGAGCTCGGAGATGAGCTTGAACGGCTTGAGGCTCAGCGCGACCGCAAAGTCCCTGACGATGACCGGGGGCTTCAGGTGGATGATCTTGATGTCGCCCTGCACCGTCACGACCGGGGGGACCGAGATCTGCTGCGGAAGCGGACGGGGAACCGACGGGGCGCGCACCGGCAGCGGCGGCGGCGCGGCGGGCCTCGGGGCCTCCGCAACGGCGGGGGCCGAGGGGGCGGGAGCCGCGCGCGGGGGTGCGACGGGCGACGGCGCCTTGGCCACGGCGGCGGGGATTGACATCGGCGACAGCGGAGCCGAGCGCGGCGGCGAGACGGGCCGCGGCGGCGGCGGGGTCGGCGCCTTGGCGACAGGCAAAGGCATCGGCGGGCGCGCGGGGGCGGCCGCCTTGGCGACGGTCTCCCTCTCGCGCGCGACGTCCTGGGCGGTCTTCACAAACATCCCTACGGGAACGCGGGCCTTCGGCGCCTCGGCGGAAGGGGCGGACTCCGCCGGCGCCGCGGGCGCGGCGGGGGGCGCGGGGGCCGGCTGGGCCTTGGAGGCGAACTCCTTCTCTATCTCCTCTATGTAGATCTTGCTGACCGTGCTTGAAACCGACTTCGTGTCCGCCGCGACATAACCGCGCTCCTTGAGCAGGTTGAGCATGTCCCTGCCCTCCATATTGTGCTTCTTGGCGAGTTCGTGGATGCGGGTGCTCATTCGTCGGGCGTCGGTGTTCCTCAGGAGGTGACGCGGAGGATAACGTCTTGCGCCTCCTCGGCTGTGAATCCAGCGCTCACGAGGTCGTCGGCGACAACCCCCTCGAACGCAGCGGGAGAATTGATGCCCATGTCGACCAGGCGGCCGGCGATCGCGGGATCCAGGCCAAGTGACTTGACCAGCGCGGCCACGGCGTTGCCCCGCGGATCGTCGCCCTCGGCCTTGAACTCCTCGATGTCGATGCGCCAGCCAATCAGGCGCGAGGTCAGGCGGGCGTTCTGGCCCTTGCGGCCTATGGCGATTGCAAGGTCGTCCGTCGCCACCTTGAGCAGGATGCGCCGGTTGCGCTCGTCGATGATGATCTCGCGCGGCACCGCGGGCTTGAGGGCCTCGATGACCATCTCCCGCGGGTCGGCGTAGAACTTGATGATGTCGATCTTCTCGCCGCCGAGCTCGCGCACGATGGTCTTGACGCGGGCGCCGCGGGCGCCGACGCAGGCGCCGACGGGGTCCACCTTGGAGTCCTTGGAGGACACGGCGATCTTCGTGCGGTAGCTGGGCTCGCGGGCGAACGCCTCGATCTTGACGGT
>CAYNLL010000402.1:0-3458 GCA_964398015.1 uncultured Opitutaceae bacterium
GAACTGGTCCTGGAAGATGACGAGCACGTCGCGCGCAAGCCCAGGCTGAAGCTCCCATGTCCGGGTCCCGATCAGCGCGAGGATCAGGTCCGATGGCGCGCTCGCGGGCATGGGGATCGTCCGCGACTTCTCCGGGCGGATGTCGTCGGTGTACACCGCCGTCGACTTGGCGTAGTCGAAGACGATCGAGTTCTTCACCTCCTTGTTCTTGTACGCGCTCCACTGGCTCGAGGACAGGAGCCGCCCCGTCTTCAGCTGGTACACGGATTCGCCGCGGCCGTCGAAGGGGAAGAGCCCCCGCGCGATCCCCCAGGTCGCGGTGGTTGTCGTCACGCGCAGGACCGCGTCGTCGCCCGTGCCCAGCACCTCCGCCGAGATCTTGATCCTTCCCACCGAGGGGATGAGCGTCCAGCGCACGCTGTAGGTCAGGCTCTCGCCGTCGCGCATCGGCAGGGCGAGCCGCGCGGGCTCGTCGGCCCGCGCCGCCGCCGCCGCAAGCGCCAGGGCGGCCGCCATGAGGCCCGCCCGCGCGCAAATGCGGCCGATTGCGTTTGCGCCGGCGCGCTTTTGAATACGTTTGAGGTTTGCGATCATGGAGGCGGCGACACATATTCACATCAAAGGTGCCCGCGAGCACAATCTAAAGAACCTGGATATCCGCATTCCCAGGGGGCGCCTCGTCGTGATCACCGGGCCGAGCGGCTCCGGCAAGTCGTCGCTGGCATTCGACACGATTTACGCCGAGGGATACAGGAAATACATGGAGAGCCTGTCCACGCAGGCCCGCCAGGTGCTCGAGCAGCTCAAGCGTCCCGACGTCGACTTCATCCACGGCCTCTCGCCGGTGCTCGCCATAGAGCAGCGCACGGGCGGCGTCTCGCCGCGCACGACGATCGCGACCGTCACCGAGGTGTCCGACTACTCGCGCCTTCTATGGGCGCTGGCCGGCGAGCAGCGCTGCCCGAAGGACGGGGGCCGCGTCGTCCGCCGCTCGCTCGACGACAACGTGAGCCGGATTCTCTCGGAGTGCGCCGGGCAAAGGATCATGCTCCTGGCGCCCGTCATCAAGGCGAAGCCGAGCGTGTTGCGCGACGAGCTCCCCCGGCTTCGCCAGCGCGGGTTCCAGCGCGTGCGCCTCGACGGCCAGGTGAGGGAGCTCGACGAGCCCAACCTTTTCCCCACGGGCGCCGCCGCGGTGGCGGTCGACGTCGTCGTCGACCGGCTGGTCGCCGCGGAGGAGCACCGGAGCCGCATCGCCGACTCCCTCGAGCTGGCGTTCAGGGAGGGCCGCGACCGCGCCATCGTGCTCGCGCAGAAGGGCGCAGAGGCGCCGTGGACGGAGCTCGGCCTGAGCCAGCACCTCGCCTGCGACGTGTGCGGCGACGTCTTTGAGAAGCTTACCCCGCGCCACTTCTCGTTCAACCACGCGGAGGGGGCCTGCCCCGAGTGCGGGGGCCTGGGCCGCAAGCTTCGCCCGGTCGCAGAGCTGGTCATCCCCGATCCGGAGAAATCCGTGCGCGGCGGGGCGATAAAGCCGTGGCGCATTGGCGGCAAGAACCTCATCATCAAGCACAACAGCATCCTGAAGCAGCTTGCGGAGCAGCTTCCCTTCGATCCGGAGACGCCCTGGAAGGACCTGCCCGAGGAGACACGAGGCGCGCTGCTCCACGGGACCGGCGAGCGCCTCTTCTCCTTCAAGATGCGCCGGATGCGCGAGGCGCGCGCGATGCGCTTCGATGGGATCATCGCCGACATGGAGCACAGCTTCCGGGACACCGAAAGCGAGGGCTTTCAGGCGCGCCTCTCGACCTTCATGGTGGCCGGCGTCTGCCCGCTGTGCCGCGGCTCGCGCCTGAACGCGCGCAGTTCGGCCGTGAGGCTGGGCGCGGCGGAGGGCGCCCTGGGCTTCGCGGGCTTCATGGCGATGGACGTCGCCTCGGCGCACGCGTTCGCGGGGGGCCTCGTGGCCACGCTCGGGGCGAGCGAGGCGCTGCGCGAGGTCGTGACCGGCATCGAGAGGCGCCTCGGCTTCCTCCTGGACACGGGCCTGGGCTATCTCAACCTCGACCGCGACTACGCGACCCTTTCCGGCGGCGAGGCCCAGCGCGTCCGCCTCGCGACACAGCTCGGCATGGGGCTGATCGGGGTGATCTACGTCCTCGACGAGCCGAGCATAGGGCTGCATCCGAAGGACAACGAGAGGCTCCTCTCGCAGCTCCGCGGGCTGCGCGACCGGGGCAACACGGTGATCGTCGTCGAGCACGACGAGGACACGATGCGCGCCGCCGACCAGATCATCGAGCTCGGGCCCGAGGCCGGCGTCGAGGGCGGCAGGCTGCTCTTCCAGGGGACCCCGGAGGAATGCGCGCGCCTGCCCGCCCGCGCGTCGCACACGGGCCCCTTCCTCGCGCGGAAGGCCTCGGTGCACAAGGACGCGGCGACCAAGGTCCCCGACGGGGCCTGGCTCACGGTGCGCGAGGCCCGGGAGCACAACCTGCGCGGCATCGACGTGCGGTTCCCCGTGGGCCTGCTCACGTGCGTCACCGGCGTCTCCGGCTCGGGGAAGAGCACCCTGGTGAACGACATCCTCGCCGCCGCGGCCGCGCGCAGGCTCAACGGGGCGAAGGCCATCCCGGGCAAGCACCGGCACATCGAGAACCTCGATTTCTTCGACAAGCTCGTGCAGGTGGACCAGGAGCCGATCGGGCGAAGCCCCCGCTCCAATCCCGCGACGTTTGTCGGGCTCCTCGACCTGCTCAGGGACCTCTTCGCCCAGGTCCCGCTCGCCCGCGTGCGCGGCTACACGGCGAGCCGCTTCTCGTTCAACGTGCGCGGCGGCCGCTGCGAGCGCTGCCAGGGGGACGGCGTCATCCGCCTCGACATGCAGTTCATGGCGGACGCCTATGCCACGTGCACGGGCTGCGGGGGGCGCAGGTTCAACCGCGAGACGCTGGAGATCCTCTTCCACGGAAAGTCGATCGCCGACGTCCTCGAGATGACGGTGCGCGAGGCGATCCAGCTCTTCAGGAACATCCCGAGGGTCATCGACAAGCTCCAGACCCTGGACGACGTCGGCCTCGGGTACCTGGCCCTCGGGCAGTCGGCGGTCACGCTGTCCGGCGGCGAGGCGCAGCGCCTGAAGCTCTCGCTCGAGCTGAGCAAGCGCCAGCAGGGGCCCACGCTCTATGTCCTGGACGAGCCCACGACGGGGCTGCACTGGGTCGACATCCAGAAGCTCATGGACCTCCTCTTCAGGCTGCGCGACGCGGGCAACACCGTCGTGGTGATCGAGCACAACATGGACGTGATCAACCTCGCGGACTGGATCATCGACCTGGGGCCTGGAGGAGGGCGCAGCGGCGGCGACCTCGTCTACGCGGGCGAGAGGCGCGGGATCGACGCCTGCGAGGCCTCGGCGACGGGGGCTGCGCTCAGGCGCTGGCGCCGGCCGCCTACTT
>CAYNLL010000403.1:0-3457 GCA_964398015.1 uncultured Opitutaceae bacterium
GAGACGGGCATGTCGCCCTCGGGAAGGCGGTAGTAGTCGGTCCACTTCACTGCGGTGCCGCCCAGGGCGAAGTTGACCGTCAGGGCGCTGGCGCTCGCGCTGCTGCAGGTGAAGGTGAGAAGGCCTGTCGACGACCCGTTGATGGCGGCGACGGGATCGGTTGCGGCAACGGTGACGGACGGAAAGGCGGGACCCGTCTGCGCGCCGGCGGGGGTCGTGAGGCTGACGGCGGCAAAGAGGGAAAGCAGGAGCAGTGCTGCGCGCCCTGCGGGGAGTAGGCTCTTCATTAGACCCTAAACCCTACCGGGTCGCTGAAGCCCCGTGTAGCCGTGTCCGTCCGATTATGGCGTCAGACGATGGGAACGATCCCTGTCAGGAAACGCGGAGTTCCGTTGTCAGTGTTTGTCTGACAGGGGCGCCCGGCGGCAGGCCAGGCCTGCGCGGGTCATGTGCTCAGGGCGCGAGGTTCACGCCCACCGCGATGGGCGCGGCCTTGCTGTTGATCATGTAGGCGCCCTCATTCACTCCGACCGTGCGGACAAACGTGTCGAGGATGAGGTTCGCGTAGCGGATCAGGACGCGCTCGGGCGTGTAGGGGACGTAGACGATGTCGCCCGGCTCAAGCCGGACGTCGGGCGCCTTGCCGTGAAGGACGAGGTTGACGGCCACGATCGCGATCTGGGGATGCGAGAGCGAACCCCTCAGGATCGCCACATTGGGAAGGCAGGCGTCGGGCACGGTGCCGCCGGCCAGGGCGATGGCCTGGATCACGGTCAGCGAGCCCGTCATCCTCTCCGAGCGCGGCTGGAGGACGGCGCCCAGGACGTGGACCTGCGCGCTGCGAAGCGAAGGGACGAAGATGAAATCACCGGATTGGAGGTAGACGTTCTGGGAGAGGTCTCCCTCCCTGAGCAGCCTCTGGAAGTCGACGGGGATGAGGTGGCCGTTGCGGACGAGAAAGCTGCGGGAGAGGTCCGCGTCCTCCGAGTACATGCCGCCCGCCGGCGTGTTCACCCCAAGTCCCCCCGCCTCGGAGACGGCGTCCAGCAGGGAGGTCGGCCGGTCCAGGGGATAGGCTCCCGGGCCGTTCAGCCGGCCGAGCAGCCAGACCTGCTGGCTCGCGACCGAGACCAGGGAGAGGGACACGGCCGGCTTCTCCCGGACGAACTTCTTGAGCGCAACCGCAAGGCGGTCGCGGGCCATGGGAATCGTCAGCCCCCACACGTCGATGCCTGGAAGAAGGTTGTAGTATATCCTCCCGTCCGGCCCCACCGTGACCCGGGTCCGCGTGGTCAGATCCCCCATCACCTCGATCTCAAGCTTGTCGCCGGGTCCGAGGCGGAAGGCCGTGTCGGCCGGCTGGAGCAATTCCGGGGCGAGCGGCTGCTCGGGCAGCGCGCTCAACTCGGCGGAAACGGGCGCAGGGGTCCCCTGGCGGGCTACCGGAAGGGGCTCCCCCGCGCAGCCCGAGAATCCAAACAGGCAGGCGGCAAGGGCGGGAAGGAGCGAAAGCCGGAGGGCGCGCGTCATGGCTAGGGCCTTGAGATGATGCTCGGCCCGACGTTGATGCCCGTCCAGGTGACGACGGCGGACTCGACGAACGCCGTCGCGGCATGGTCGAGCAGCTCCTCCGCCTTTATCCACGGCCGGTCGGAGACATAGACCAGGTCTCCGGGCTGCAGCGCCACGTTCGGGGAGTTCCCGGTGAGCGCCCCCTCGATGTCGACCGTGAACGTCGCGGGGTGGTCGAGCGAGCCGCGCACCACGAGCACGTGCGTCTTCCATGCGCGCTCGGTGAACCCGCCGCGGGAGACGATGGCCGATAGGGCGCTGGCGTCGGACTCAAGGGGAACGGGCCCCGGCGAGGCCACCTGGCCGAGGACATAGACCTGCCCGGATGAGGCCGCCGGGAAATACAGGTAGTCGCCGGGCTCGAGGGCGACATTCTGGGAGAGGTCGCCGTGCAGGAACAGGCGCTCGAAGTCCACCGGCACGCGGTGGCCGCCCCGGGCGAGGAAGCTGCGGGAGAAGTCGGTGGCGTCGACGGTGTCCCCGCGTGAGATGCCGGTTTCGAAGCCCCGCGCTCGGGCGACCGCCTCGACCACGGTCGTCGAGCGGTCGAGCGTGAACGCGCCCTTCAGGACAACCGTTCCGAGCATGTGGTACCTCTTGCTGCCGTAAGAGACGGGCGTGATGTACGCCTGGGGTACGCGGCGGAACTTGCCGAGCTCGGCGTTCAGGCGGTCGCGCAGCTCATCGACGGTCAGGCCGGAGGCTGCGACGTTTTCCGCCTCGAGGTAGGATATCCGCCCGTCGGGCCCTATCGGCACGTCCTCGCGCGTGAGCTCGGGGTAACCATAGAGATGAAGGCCGAGCACGTCGCCCGGACCGAGGGTCAGCCGCCGCTGCCAGTCCGCCCGCTGTGGGGAGTCGGCTGCGCTGAGCTCCGCCGGTTCCCCGGCGGGCTGCTGCGGCTCGTCCGCGGCGGCCCGCGGCGCACCCAGGATCGCGACCAGGGACAGCGCGAGCGCGGCGCTGCCCAGCCAGCGGCTGAACCGTCCGCTCAGGGGCAGCTCGTGCTCCCTGTTGAAAACGGCGCCGACGACGTTGCAGTTCGCGTCGCGGAGGGTGCCCAGGTCGATGAGGGTCTCCGTGGCCTCGGACGTGTCGGCGTCGGCCAGCCAGACCAGGTTCGGGATGTCGGCCGCGAGCAGGACCGACTCGGCCATGAAGGCCGGGGGCAGATCCACGAGGATCACAACGTGGTCGATGATCTGCCAGGACTCGAGGGCCGAGCGCCACTGCTTGCGTCGCTCCAGGGTCCACACCCAACCGGGCACGGGGATGTTCACAATGGGAGGGCACTCCTCGCTTGTGAGCTGTTCGACGACGCCGGCGGGCGCCGACAGGGCGCTCACCGCAAGGGCCACGCCCGGCGGGGCGGCCTCCGCCGGCGCGGCGAGCAGCGGCCGCCGCCCGTTGAGGAGAGGCTCCGCCGGCCGTTCCCGGGAGGGCTGTGCGGTAATCGTGAGCACGCGGAATCCGCAGCTCCTGGCGGCGTGAGACAGGAGGTTGATCCAGGTCGAGCGCCCGTCTCCGTTGTGGGCGGAGGTGATCCCGCATATCATCCCGTGGTCGGCTGAAACGCTGAGGGTGCTCTGCAGGGCAGTCCATGCGCGGAAGGCCCACTGTTCCTGGCTGGCGGGAGGCATCCGCTTGAGGTCGCCCAATGTGGCGAGGAGCGGAAGTCCCGTGACGCGCCGCACGTCGCCGCGGGTCTTGATCCGATTGTCCATGAATTCGCTGAGCAGGACCTGGGCGGCTGAGCCAAAGAGCCCCAGAAGGGCGCCCAGGCAGCCGAAGAGGACAATCTCCAGCCGGTACCGCTGCAGCTGCGTCGGGTTGGCCGTTGCGGAAAGGAGAACGCGGAAGTAGCCCGGGGGATTCGCGCGGAACG
>CAYNLL010000404.1:0-3435 GCA_964398015.1 uncultured Opitutaceae bacterium
AACGCGGCCCTGGTCGGCGGCTTCGTGGTCGGCGGGGCCGGCACGAGCGGGGGGGAGTCCGTGCTCGTCCGGGCGTCGGGGCCGGCCCTCACCCAGTTCGAGGTGCCGGGCGTGCTGCCGGATCCCCTGCTTCAGCTCCAGGGCCCCGGCGGACTCGCCCTGGAGAATTCCGGATGGGCGGGCAGTTCCCAGGTGGCGGCGACCGCGGCCGCGGTCGGCGCCTTCCCCTGGCCGGACGCGGCGAGCAAGGACGCCGCGCTGGTCGAGACGCTTCCCGTGGGGCCCTACACGGCGACAATCTCCGGCGCGAGCGGGGACACCGGTGTCGCGCTGGCGGAGGTCTATGACGCGACGCCGGCGGGCGCCTACGCTCCCGCGGCGCCGCGCCTCATCAACATCTCGGCTCGGGCCCAGGTGGGCACGGGCGCCAACGTCCTGATCGCGGGCTTCGTGATTGGGGGCACGACGGCGAAGACCGTCCTGGTGCGCGCCGCCGGCCCCGCGATCGCGGCGAGCCCGTTCGACGTGCCGGGAACGCTTCCCGACCCGGAGCTCCAGCTCGAGGCGTCCAACGCCGACGGCTCGTCCACGTTCCTCGCGGGCAACGCCGGCTGGGGCGGGGATGCCCAGGTCTACGCGGCGGCGGCCTCCGTGGGCGCCTTCCCTTGGGCAAACCCGGCAAGCGCGGACGCCGCGCTCCTGATCACGCTGCCGCCCGGGGCCTACCTTGCGCAGGTCTCGGGCGCGAAGGGGGACGGCGGCGTCGCGCTGGTCGAGGTGTACGAGGTGCCGTAGGGCCCGCCGGCGGGCCCCCCGGGAGGGGCCCAACAGCAGGCTTCCCTTGGGACTATCTCCCATGAAGGATCGGGCCATGGATATGGCCGCACCGCAGCGAAAGCCCGCACTCGGGTTCATCTTCGTCACGCTGGTGCTGCTGGTCCTCGGCTTCGGCATCCTGATCCCGGTCCTGCCCGCGCTCGTCACCCAGTTCGAGGGCGGCAGCGTGGCCGAGGGCTCGACCTACTACGGTCTGCTGATCGGCATCTTCGCGGCGATGCAGTTCATCGCGTCCCCGGTCCTGGGGTCCCTCTCCGACAGGTTCGGCCGCCGCAAGGTCATCCTGATCGCGCTCGCCGGGACGGCGATCGACTACGTCATCATGGGCCTGGCCACCAACATCTGGTGGCTGTTCGCGGCCCGCGTCATCTCGGGGGCGACCGCGGGGGCCCTCGCCACGTGCAACGCCTACATCGCCGACGTGACCCCGCCCGAGAAGCGGGCCCAGGGTTTCGGGCTGGTCGGGGCCGCCTTCGGCCTCGGCTTCGCCATCGGCCCGGCCATAGGCGGCGTCCTCGGGAACATCAACCTGCGGCTGCCCTTCTTCGTGGCGGCCGGGTGCGTGGGGGCCAACTGGCTCTACGGGGCCTTCGTGCTCCCGGAGTCGCTTCCCCCGGAAAAGAGGAGGCCCTTCTCGTGGGCGCGCGCCAACCCGGTCGGCTCGCTGATGGCGCTTCGCCGGTTCCGCGGGGTGTTCGACCTGGCCCTCATGCACTTCATCTTCATGTTCGGAAACACGATGCTCCAGAGCATCTGGGTCCTCTACACGGGCTACCGCTACCACTGGTCGACCCGGGACGTCGGGCTCTCCCTCACGGTCATCGGCATCATGGCGGTGGTCGTCCAGGGGGGGATGGTGCGCAGGATCATCGCGCGCACCGGGGAGCGCCGGGGCCTGGTGATCGGCCTCCTCATCACGGCCACGGTCATGGCGGGCTACGGCACGGCCACGCGGGGGTGGATGATCTACGCGCTCGTCTTCCTCGGGGCCTGGGGCGGCATCGCCGGCCCCTCGGCCCAGGCGCTCATCACCAAGCACGTGCCCGCCAACGAGCAGGGCGCCGTCCAGGGCTCGCTCTCGGGGCTGACGAGCCTGGCCGCGATCTTCGCGCCGCTCATCGCCGCGTGGAGCTTCAGCCGGTGCATCGCCGAAGGCGCGCGCTGGCACCTGCCTGGCGTCGCGTTCTACGAGTCCTCGTGCCTGATGCTGGTCGCCCTGGCCCTCGCGTTCCGGTCGTTCCAGCTCGACGACAGGCTGCAGGCGCGGTCCTAGCCGGCGGCGTGGGCCGCGGCGGCCTCGAGGAGTGCCGCCAGGGCGGGGGAGGGGGGAGGAGCGCTGCGCCAGCCGACGACAAGCCTGCTCTCCGGGGCGGGCCCCACGAGCTTCCGAAAGGCCACCCGCTCGGGCAGGTGACGGGCCTCGGACGGGCAGACGAACGTGGCCCCGACGCCCGCGCGCACCAGGCCGACGCCGTTCGAGCGGGGCCAGACCTCCTCGGCGATCCGGGGCGCGACGCCGGCGGCCGCGAAGGCCGCGAGGACGCGGTCGTAGAACCCCGGGTTGTTCGCCCTGGGGAACAGGACGAACGGGGTGCCGGAGAGGTCGCGCAGCCGCAGGGCCTTCTTGCCGCGCAGGGGATGGTCCGCGGGGAGGAGCACGCCGTTGCGCTCCCGCAGCAGCATCGTGGTGCCGATGCCCGGCGAGGGCGCGTCGGGGTGGAAGAACCCGCAGTCGATCTCCCCGGCGAGGAGGGCGGCGAGCTGCAGGGAGGTGGGCGACTCGTTCAGCTCAAGGCGGATCTCAGGGAAGCGCCTGTGGAAGCCCCGCAGGATGTCCGGCAGCACGGTGGCCATCGCGAGCCCGGTGAAGGCGACCCTGAGGCGACCCACGCGGCCCTCGGCCACCGCCGCCATGTCGGCCGGCACGCGCATCAGGGACGAGAGCACGGGCTCGATCCTCTCGACCAGGGCCGACCCGGCCGGCGTCAGCTCGACCCTGCGGCTGGACCTGTTGAGCAGCCGCACGCCGAGCGCCGACTCCAGCTGGGCGATCTGGCGGCTGAGGGCGGGCTGCGCGATCGCGAGCGACTCCGCGGCCTTCCGGAAATGGAGGCGGCGGGCGACCTCCCGGAAATAGACGAGGTGGCGCAGCTCGAACGGAAATTGATACTCCCTGGGCATCACCGATAGCCAAACAAGTAATTCCCGAACAATGCAACTCCGTGGTATAACCTTCGCGCCATGCCAAAAACCCTATTTGAGAAGGTCTGGGACGCCCACACCGTGCGCCGCCTCGCGAACGGCCAGACGCAGCTGCTGGTGGGCACCCACCTGATCCACGAGGTCACGAGCCCGCAGGCCTTCGGCATGATGCGCGACCTGGGCCTGAAGGTGGCGATGCCGCACCGCACGTTCGCGACGGTCGACCACATCGTGCCGACCGACCAGGTGAGCGAGCCGTACGCCGACCCGCTCGCCGACGCGATGATCAAGGCGCTCAGGAGGAGCTGCAAGGAGTTCGGGATCACGTTCTTCGACCGCTCCACGGGCAAGCAGGGCATCGTGCACATCGTGGGGCCCGAGCAGGGCATCACCCAG
>CAYNLL010000405.1:0-3428 GCA_964398015.1 uncultured Opitutaceae bacterium
GATCATCGCGTCGCAGAACCGGTCGAGCTCCGCCTTCGTCTCGCTCTCGGTCGGCTCGATCATGAACGTGCCGGGCACCGGGAAGGATAGGGTGGGCGCGTGGTAGCCGTAGTCCATGAGGCGCTTGGCGGCGTCCTCGGCCTCGACGCCGTGGCGCTTCCATCCCCGCAGGTCGACGATGCACTCGTGGCCGACGAGGCCGGACGCCCCGCGGTAGAGCACGGGGAAGAACTTCTCCAGGCGATGCGCGACGTAGTTCGCATTGAGGATCGCCGCCTTGGTCGCCTCGACCAGCCCGTCGGGCCCCATCATGCGGATGTACATCCAGGAGATGACAAGGATGCTCGCGCTGCCCCAGGGGGCGGCGCTGACCGCGCCGAGGGGGGCCCCTCCTCCGTCCTTGCCGGCCGGGGAGACGACCACATGGCCCGGCAGGAACGGGGCGAGGTGGGCCGCCACGGCGATCGGGCCGACGCCCGGGCCCCCGCCCCCGTGGGGGATGCAGAAGGTCTTGTGGAGGTTGAGGTGGCAGACGTCCGCCCCGATGTGCCCGGGCGAGGTGAGCCCGACCTGCGCGTTCATGTTGGCGCCGTCCATGTACACCTGGCCGCCGGCCGCGTGGACGATCGCGCAGATGTCCCTGATCGCGCTCTCGAAGACGCCGTGCGTCGAGGGATAGGTGATCATGAGCGCCGCCATGTCCTGCGCGTGGGCCTGGGCCTTGGCCCTGAGGTCCGCGACGTCGACGTTGCCCTGCGCGTCGCAGAGCACGGGGACGACATGGTAGCCACACATCGTCGCGCTAGCCGGGTTCGTCCCGTGCGCGCTCGTCGGGATGAGGCACACGTTGCGGCGGCCCTCCCCTCTCGACGCGTGGTAGGCGCGGATCGCGAGAAGGCCGGCGTACTCCCCCTGGGAGCCCGCGTTGGGCTGGAGCGAGACCGCCGCGAAACCCGTGATCTCCGAGAGCCAGCCCTCGAGGTCCCTGAACAGGCGCCTGTACCCGCGGGTCTGCCCCTCGGGCGCGAAGGGATGGAGGCCCGAGAACTGGGGCCACGAGACCGGGAAAAGCTCGCTGGCCGCGTTGAGCTTCATCGTGCACGAGCCGAGCGAGATCATCGACTGGCAGAGCGTCAGGTCCTTCGCCTCGAGGCGCTTGATGTAGCGCAGCATCTCGTGCTCGGTGTGGTAATGCTGGAACACCGGGGCCGAGAGGAAGGGCGCGGTGCGGGAGTGGGGCGCCGCGAAGTCGGCGCTGGCCTTCTCCGGGTCCGGGACCGCGGCGCCCCCGAAGATGGCGAGCAGCGCCTTCACCTCCTCCAGGGTGGCCGCCTCGTCGAGCGAGATGCCGACATGGGAGGCGTCTATCCTGCGCAGGTTGAAGCCCTTCGCCTCCGCCGCGGCGTGGACCCGCTCGGGGGCCACATTGCCCACCTTGAGCGTGTCGAAGAAGGGCTCGCTCCCGAGCTTCGCCCCCGCCGCGCGCAGGCCGGCCGCGAGCAGCTCCGTGAGCAGCTTCGTGCGACGCGCAATCCTGCGCAGGCCCTCGGGGCCGTGGTAGACCGCGTACATGGACGCCATGACGGCCAGGAGCACCTGGGCCGTGCAGATGTTCGACGTGGCCTTGTCGCGCCGGATATGCTGCTCGCGCGTGCCGAGTGCCAGGCGCAGCGCGGGGTCTCCCTGGGCGTCCCGCGAGACGCCCACCAGGCGTCCGGGCATCTGGCGCTTGAAGGCATCGCGCGTCGCGAGGAAGCCCGCGTGGGGCCCTCCGAAGCCCGGGGGGACCCCGAAGCGCTGCGACGAGCCCACGGCGACGTCCGTCCCGAACTCGCCGGGGGGGCGCAGCAGCGTCAGGCCCAGGATGTCCGCGGCCACGATGCAGAAGGCTCCCGCGGCGTGCGCCTGCTCGAAGAACCCGGTGAAGTCGTGCACCGCGCCCCAGGTGTCCGGGTACTGGACCAGGACGCCGAAGCATCCGGGTCCCGGGGTGAAGGCGCGGGCGTCGCCCGTCACCACCTCGATCCCGAGCGGCCTCGCCCGCGTCCTCACGATGTCTATCGTCTGGGGATGGCAGGCGTCGGAGACGAAGAAGAGGCGGTGGGCGGAGGCGTCGCCCTCCTTGAGCCGGTGGCACATCATCATGGCCTCGGCCGCCGCCGTCGCCTCGTCGAGCATGGAGGCGTTGGCGATCTCGAGGCCCGTCAGGTCGCAGACGAGGGTCTGGAAGTTGAGAAGCGCCTCCAGGCGCCCCTGGGAGATTTCCGACTGGTAGGGCGTGTACGCGGTGTACCAGGCCGGGTTCTCGAGGATCGTTCGCTGGATCACGGCGGGGACGACGGCGTCGCTGTAGCCCATGCCGATGAAGTTGCGGAAGACCTTGTTGTCGCCCGCGATCGCGCGCAGCTCTGCCAGCGCGGCGCTCTCGCCGAGGGCGGCGGGCAGCCTGAGCGGGCCGCTGCGGATCTGCGCGGGGACCACGGCGTCGACGAGCGCGTCGACGCTCGGGTAGCCCAGTTCGGCCAGCATGGCCGCGGTGTCGGCCGGGGCGTCGCCGATGTGTCGGCGTGCGAAAGTGTCGATCGGTTTCGAGAGTTCGCTGTGCGAAGACATGCGAAGGAACGGTAGGTGGTTGGCCCCGCCGCGCAACCGTGTTTTGCCCGGGGGGCCCACCCGCTGTTTGCTTCGCCGGAGGAGTTGGGATAGGAGGGGCCGCACATGAGACCGAGGACTTTTTCCACACGGGAGGCGCGCGCCGCGCACGTGGCGCGCGTCCTCGCCGAACTCTACCCGCGGACGCCCATTCCCCTGGACCACAGGGACCCCTACACGCTCCTCGTGGCCGTCGTCCTGTCGGCCCAATGCACGGACAAGAGGGTCAACACGGTGACGCCCGAGCTCTTCTCGCGGGCGGACACGCCGCAGGCGATGGCGGCCCTGCCGGTGGCCGAGATCCAGCGCATCATCCGGCCGTGCGGCCTGTCGCCGCAGAAGGCGAGCGCGATTGCCGGCCTCTCCAGGCTGCTGGCCGAGCGGTATGGAGGCGCTGTGCCCCGGACTTTCGAGGAGCTGGAGGCGCTGCCGGGGGTCGGCCACAAGACGGCAAGTGTTGTGATGGCGCAGGCGTTCGGGGTCCCGGCGTTTCCCGTGGACACCCACATCCACAGGCTCGCGAGGCGATGGGGGCTGTCGCGGGCCCGGAATGTGGCGGAGACCGAGCGCGACCTGAAGGCGCTGTTTCCCGAGGAGACTTGGAACAAGCTGCACCTCAGGATGATCTATTTTGGCCGCGAACACTGCACGGCGCGGGGCTGCGACGGGCATACCTGCGCGCTTTGCTCTTGCTTCAGCCCCGCACGCAAGTCTTGCTGAACTTTCTCTTGTTCGGGCCGTAGCGTAGCCTGGTAGCGCGCTTGCATGGGGTGCAA
>CAYNLL010000406.1:0-3428 GCA_964398015.1 uncultured Opitutaceae bacterium
TCTCGGCGTTCGGATACCCGGCGGCGCTCGCCGTCACGGTGTAGGGTCCGCCGGCGATGAGGCCCGAGACGGAGTACTGGCCGGTGGAGCGGCTGATGGCCGAGTACCGGGTCCCCGAGGACTCCAGCACCACGACTACGGCGGCGCCGGAAACGGGCTTCCCATCCTTGTCGGTGATGAATCCGGACACTCCGGACGTCGTAACGCCCTGTCCGAACGTTGTCGTGGTTGCAGCAAATACCAGGGCGAGCGCCCCGGTCCAAAGCCATCTCAGAGATGGATAATTCAGTTTCATAGGTGTGTTGGTACTTACGGTAAGAACGCTCGACTCCCGGGGTCCGGAGCCAGGTGGATCATTGACTTGCGGATAGGGAGATATGTCCGGCACCGATCAGTCAAGCATCGAAGTCTCGGGAAAAAGACAGACGCAAAATCGTAACTGGTTCAATTCAGCGCGAATCGTGCCATTTGCGCAATCGGGCTGCGAATCCGCCTGCAAATTGCACGAAATCTTGCGGTCCAAAAAACGCCCCCCGAAAGATTGAAGGCTAATTTCAAGTGCCAAAGGCTCTTACGCAGAGCGGGCCCTTTGTGGCACGGGGAAAGGTGTGCAGGGGGACAACATGAATGCCGATGCCATCCAGGACGCCGAGCTCGTACTAAGGTTCAACAACGGCGACGAGTCCGCCTTCGGGGAGATAATGAAGCGCCACCAATCTCGAATATTCGCCACCGTAATGGGCCTCCTCCACAACCACGCGGACGCCGAGGAGATCACCCAGGACACCTTCATCCGCGCCCACCGCGGATTCGCCCGCTTCCGTGGCGATTCCTCGGTTGCGACGTGGCTCCACAGGATCGCGGTGAACCTCGCGCGCAACCGCTACTGGTACTTCTTCAGGCGGCGCCGACACGCGACGCTCTCGCTCGACGCCGCGCTGTCGGAGGACGGCGATTCCAAGTTTGCCGACCTCGTGTCGACGGCGGAGGCGGACCCAGCCCAGGAAAGCTCGCGCAACGAGTTCCTCGCCGCCGTGGAGGCGGGCATGGAGAGGCTTGAGCCCGCCTACCGCAGCATCCTCACGATGCGCACGGTGCTCGACCAGTCCTACGAGGAGATCGCGGCGGCGCTCGGGATCAACGTCGGCACCGTGAAGAGCCGCATCGCCAGGGCGCGCGAGCGCCTGCGCAACCGCCTGGCCGAGGAATGCCCCGAGTTCGCCCGAAACAGCGACCCGACGGACTGGTTTGAGCCCTCGCGCGGCGAGGGCCAGGTGAGCGCGGCGGCCTGCTAGGGCGGCCTCAATCCGAGGAACCGGGCAAGCCGCCCCACGGCGGGCGCAGTGCGGTGCCCCCGGCGGACGCTCCGGGACACCACGCGGAGGCGGCCCCGGTCGCGCTCGGCCTTGAGGTCGACGTGGCCCACGAGCTCGGAGCCCGAGAGCACCGGCAGCGCGTAGTAGCCCCTCTTCCTCTTCGGCGCCGGCGTGTAGGCCTCCCACGCGTAGTCGAAGCCCCACAGCAGGCGCGTGAGGCGCCGGTCATAGATCAGCGGGTCGAGCGGCGCGAGGAGCAGCGGCTCGGTCCCCGTCGCCTCGGCCCCCCCGTCGGGCTCGAGCAGGGGCAGGTCCTCGCGCAGGCAGTGGAGCATGGGGCAGCCCTCGACGTGGATCGCCTCGACCAGGTCCTCCACGAGGGCGAGCTCGTCCCGCTTGAGCACCACCATCCGGTGCTGGCGAAGCCGCATAACCGCGAGCCAGCGCTCGATTTCCTCCGCCGCGCGCTCGCCCGAGGCCAGCACGGCACCTGGGAGCACGCGCTCCGGGAGGTCGTAGAGCCTGCGGTTCGACTGGCGCCCGGCGATCAGGATCCTGCCGTGAAAGAAGAGCTTCTGGAGCGTGGCCTTGGCGAGCGTGGCCGTCCCCCACACCCTCCTGCCCTTCCGCTCGTCCTCGAAGGCCTCGGGGCCCACCGGTCCCCGGCCGGCCGCGAGCGCCTCGAGGATCCTGGCCGAGAACTCCTTCTCCCGCGGGGTGAGCCGTCCCATCCAGGCGCTCCGGAGCGCGGCCCTCTCGCGCATCGCCCGCGTCAGGTAGGGCCACGCCTCGACGGGAAACGCCACCAGGTTGTGGGACGAGGGCAGGTGGTGCTCAAAGGCGCGGCGCTCCCGCTGCGCGTGACCCAGGCCGTCGGCGGCCCCGTGCACGTGGCGCATCAGGTCGCCCTCCCCGTACCCGGCCACCCGGTTGCGCAGGATGTGGTCGTGCATCCGCCCGCAGACGTTGAGGGGGTCTATCTGGACGTAGCCGTGGCGGGCGAGCGCCTCCCCGACGCCCGCGGCCGGCGCATCGACGTGGTGGGCCCTCCGCAGGAAGAGCCGCGCCTCCAGGGACGAGAGCCTTCGCGACGCGCGCTTCACTGTCCGGAAGGGCGCGTGGGCTGGGACCGGGGCGCAGGGGACCCGGCGGGGGCCGGGGCGGGCGCCGGGGCGGCGGGCGTCTTTGCGACGGGCGCCTGGGCTGCGCCGCCCGCGGCAGCCGCGTAGTCCTGGATGCCTTCGAAAACGGCCGTCGCGATCTTGTCGCGGAATTCGGGGGTCGCCAGGAGCGCGCTCTCCCGGTCACTGGAGATGATGGCGGACTCGACGAGGACTCCGGGGCACCTCAGCTCGCGCAGCGCCCCCAGATGGGCCAGCTTCTCGCCGCGGTCGCCGTCGCGCAGGGCGTCCACGACGCGCCGGTGCACGGCGCCCGCGAGAATCGCGTTCCACGCGTCGAAGGCGTTCACCGGGGCCTCGGCCCCCTCGGCGTCGTCCTTCCTCCCGGGGCTCCACGAGTCCGTCGAGCGCTGCGTGCGCGGGGGAAAGGAGAGCACCTCGGCGCCTGTCGTCTTCGTGTTCGGGTAGAGCGAGTTGAAGTGGATGCTCACGAAGAGGTCCGCGCCGGCGCGGTTCGCGATCTCCGCGCGCAGGGCCAGGGGCAGGTCGGAGTCGGTGTCCCGGGTCAGGACTACCCTGTAGCCGGCCGCCTCGAGCTGGCGACGCAGCCGGAGCGCGACGTCGAGCGTGTACGTCTTCTCCATGGTGCCCATCGCGCGGTTCTCGGCCCCATGGTCCGTGCCGCCGTGGCCCGCGTCGATCGCGACCAGCCTGGGGACGCCCGGGGGTGCGGGCACCGTCGCGGGCCGCAGGCGGGGGACGATGCGCACCCGGTAGTCTATCCGGCTGACGTAGAAGACGCCGCTCCGCTCGATCACGGCGTCGCCGAGGAACACGCGCAGGCCCCTCAGGTCGACCTCGCGGCTGCGGTCGACCTGCCGGGCGACGGGCTGCGCCCCGTCCTTGAGGAGCACGGACTGCCCGCTCAGCCTCTCGACCCGCAGGCCCATGGCCGCCGCCCCCTCCTCGAGGTTGACGTAGTCGATGCCGC
>CAYNLL010000407.1:0-3426 GCA_964398015.1 uncultured Opitutaceae bacterium
TTTATGCCGAGATGGCAGTTATGCGGAGTTGCTGCGGAACCGCGATCGAACTTCGGAGCGCAGAGGGATCACCAGAGTCGGCGCGACTCGGCATAATCGCGGGCAGCCCAGATCCTTGATCCGCTTGCGTCGTTCATTCCAAAAGGGTACCCTGGAAGTGTGGCAAGTCGCAGGCGGACCCCGGTCCGTCCCGCGCCGATGCCATTGTCCAACCAACTTGATACGGCGAGTAGCGCACGTTTGCGGAGCGACCTCACGCTCATAAATGAGGGATTTGTTGCCCATCTTCGCAGCCGTCATAACGCAGACTTTACGATCGCGCTATATCGACGCTTTCTTGGTCAGGTAGCCGGTAAGCTCGCGAAGCGTGGCCAGTCCGTCTCTGAGCTTGGGCGTCGCGATGTTTCTGGTGTGCTTCGCATGTGCCTTCCAGGTTGGGAGTCGGAGTCCTGTCGTCCCCGCCGGGCTGGGTTGCACCAATGGCTCAAGTTTATTAACCGCTTTGGAGACCAGGAGCCACCTCCTTTTTGGCAGCCGTGGCTTGACGATTACCGCCGGTTCATGGAAGCCGACCGGGGCCTCGCGGTTTGCACCTGCAACACCTACACGCGGATCGCTGGCGAGTACCTGGCCTGGCAGTTTCGGAGAAGGGTTTTGCCCTTGGAGGACATCACCCCGGATGAGATCCGTCGCTTTGCGACGTTTCGTTGCCGTGGGCGCAAGCCTAAGAGTGCTAACGGCGATCTCTCCGCTCTTCGCCAGTTCTTGCGCTTCGCGCACCTGAGGGGATTCTGTTCGCCCGCGTTGGCGTTGGCCGTGCCTGCGATCCCAAATTATGGGCGGCTAACGCGTCCGGCTATTCTCGGAGAGAAGGATCGGCACAAGTTTCTTGCCTCCTTCGACCTCGCGTCACTCGAAGGCCGGCGGGACCATGCAATGGCCCTATGCATGCTCGATCTGGGGCTGCGGGCAATCGAGGTTGTCCGACTTTCCCTCGGCGATATCGATTTGGAGCAGGGAACTCTTGCCGTTCCGCCCGCAAAGGCCGGTCGCGGCCGGCTTCTGCCCATTCCATTGCACGTACGTGCCTCATTGCGGGCTTATATTCGCCGGAGGCCGGCTACGGATCATGACCGGCTCTTTGTGGGACAGGTCGCTCTGATTGGTCGGCAGCTCTCCTCGTGGGCCATAGCGTCCGCAATGAACCGTGCCTACCGTCGGAGCGGATTCCCCCGTTGGTATGGCACGCACCGGCTGCGCCACTCATTCGCCACACGCCTGTATTCGCACGGTGCAAACATGAAGGAGATTGCTGATCTCCTCGGCCACCGTCTCGTAATGACCACGGACCGCTACACACAGGCGGATTCAAAGGCTCTCCGATCGCTGGCTCAACCTTGGCCGCTTTGAAGATGCTCTCCATGCATACACTGGTCCGTCGGTACCTCGCTTACCGGCGCAGTCTCGGATACTTGCTGCGGTCCTCTAACCTGCTCCTCCGTTTTGGGCGTTTCGCAGATGAGGTTGCCCCGGGCCAGCCCCTCACGACCGCGTTGGCTATGCAGTGGGCAACCTCGCTGTCGACAGAACGCCGTACCACTCATTCGGGCCGCCTGGGCATGGTGCGGGGATTCGCGAGATACTGCGCCACTTTAGATCCGCGGACTCAGATCCCTGACGCCTATTTGCTTGGGCCGACCTCTCGTCGGATTCGCCCGCATATCTATAGCAGGGAGCAGACCCGACAGCTCCTTCGACGCACGCGCGGATTGGAGACAGGACGATCGCCGCTGCATCCAAAGACCTACGAGACTCTCATCGGGCTATTGGCCTGCACCGGGATGCGGCCGGGCGAAGCGCTTCGGCTTCGCCTTGAGGACCTTGACACCGAAGCTGGTCTGCTCCGTGTCGGCCGCTGCAAATTCAGTCCGGAGCGCCTCATTCCGCTGCACCCCACAACGGTTCGTGCGCTCCAGCGTTACCAACTGATTCGCCGGCAGCAGTTCCCATGCGGAGAAGCTTTCTTCGTCGGAACAAGTGGTCGTCCGCTTCTTCACCGGCGGGTCGAGCGCGTCTTCGACCGCCTTGCTGACGGGCTCCATGTCGTCGGCGACCGGCCGTCGGCTCGGTTATTGGATTTTCGGCATACTTTTGCGTCCAACCTTATCGCACGGTGGGCGCGCCAGTCGCGACCAGTGTCCCATCACTTGCTTCTGCTTGCTCGTTATCTCGGTCATCAAAGCTTCAATTCGACCTGGTGGTACGTTTCGAGCGACCCGGAGACCCTCCGGACTGCAGCCAGGTCATTCCGGCGTTTCCACGAACACCCATGAGCAATCCGTCCCTACCGGCATTACTGCAACGGTTCTTCACCGATTACCTGGGCGCCCAGCGCAATCTCAGTCCCAACACAACGTCGGGGTATCGCGACACGTTCTGCCTGCTATTGCATTTTCTTTCCGAGTTTCATGGGCGTCCCGTCGACCAGCTGGATTTGAACGCCATAACTCCGGAGGCAGTTCTCGCATTTCTTGATCACCTTGAGCGCTCTCGTCTCAATACCGCACGCACCCGCAACATTAGATTGGCGGCAATTCGCACCTTCGTGCGCTTTGTCCTCGGCCAGTCCTCGACGCTGGACTTTCTCGGCTCTGGCCAACGGATCTTGGCCATCCCTCAGAAGAAGGCACCGAAGCCAATGCTTGGTTTTATGAGCCGCGAGGAGGTCGAGGCTGTATTCGCCTCGATCGATCAGCGTAGCCGCTCCGGCCAGCGTGATCTGCTCCTATTCACGCTGCTCTACAACACGGGCGCCCGTGTTTCTGAGGCATTGCAGCTGCGAGCCCAGGATATCGATGGTCGCGTCGTCCACCTCCATGGCAAGGGTCGGAAGGATCGATCGGTCCCATTGTGGCCGCAAATGAGCAGGCGGCTCCAGCAATGGTGCAAAGCCAATGAGATCGGGCCCACCCAGTTGGTATTTACCAACCGATTCGGGGCGCCCCTAAGCCGCGACGGCGTCGCTTTCCGCCTTTCGCTTGCTGTTCGTAACGCTTCGACGCTTTGCCCATCCCTTATGAACCGCCGGGTAACGTCCCACACGTTCAGGCACTCTTGCGCCATGGCACTGCTCCAGTCTGGCGTCGCCCTAGAGGTTATTGCTCTCTGGCTCGGCCATGCCAAGCCGATCACCACGCACGGCTACATCGAGGCCGACTTAAAGCTAAAGAACGATTGTCTGCGCCGTCTCGCAGCACCACCGATGCCCAATAGAAGGAGTCGCCTCGAGCCTTCCCGCCTTCTGGCTTTCCTAGAAGCAATTTGATTATGCCGCGTTACTCGCAGGCGCCTTCGATCGCATTCCCTCGGAGGCAGATGCCTCGGGGTTTCCAACTCCGCATAACTGCCATCTCGGCATAAAAAACG
>CAYNLL010000408.1:0-3418 GCA_964398015.1 uncultured Opitutaceae bacterium
GAGGGGGCGGCGGGTTTTGCGGTTTTGCTCATAAGGTCGTGGGGAAGGGAAGGGGCCGGCGGCGTCTCCCGTCAATGGGCGGTCGCCACCGCCGCCTTTCGCCCGCGCCCCAGCAGCAGCAGCAGCGGGAGCGACAGCGTGAACGCGACGGCGACGTACATGAAGATGTCGGCGAAGGAGAGGAGCAGGGACTGCTGGTTGATCCCTGCATCCAGCAGCTTCAGTGCCCGCAGGTGCGTCCCCACAGGGTCGGAGCTCACACGCGAGAACGCCCCCTGCAGGTAGCCCAGGCGCAGGCGCAGGCCCGGGCTCGCCTGCCCCTCGTGGACGACGAGGACCGAGCGGTGGACGGCCTCGCGGTACGACAGGAGCGAGGTGATGATCGCGATCCCGATGCTGCTTCCGAGCTGGCGCGTCAGGTTGTAGAAGCCCGCGCCCGAGGCGACCTTGTCCTTGGGAAGGTCCCCGAGCGTGGCGAGGCTGAGCGGCAGGAACATGATCGGCCCCCCGAGTCCTCGAAGGAAAAGGGGGATGAAGAGGCTGCCGGCGCTCGTGTCCGGGTTGATCCGGGCCAGCATGAGCGCGGCCGCCACCGTGACCAGGGCGCCGGCCGCGATCAGGACCCTGGCGTCCACACGTCCCGAGATCTTGCCCATCAGGAGCATGGCGAAGGCCGCAGCGATGGCGCTGGGGAGCTGGAGCAGGCCACTCTGCATCGCCGTATAGTGCAGATAGTTCTGCACGAATATGGGCACGGCAAAGACGACGCCGTAGAGCCCCATGCCCAGGACGAGGGAGTAGACGCTTCCGGCGGAAAGCGCGCGGAACTTGAGCGCGCGGAGGTCGACCGCGGGGAAGTCGATCGCCAGCTCCCGCCACACAAAGAGGCCAATCCCCACCACGGAGCCCACCGCCATGTTGACGATCAGGTGCGAGCTGAACCAGTCGTCCTCCTGCCCCTGCTCCAGCATCGTCTGGAAGCAGCCGAGCCCGATCGCCAGCAGCAGGATCCCGACCCAGTCCACGCGGTCGTGGCTGATGTCCTCGGGCCTGTCGCGCGGCAGGAACGCGATCGTCATCAGCACGGCGAGGATTCCGAACGGAAGGTTGATGAAGAAGATCCACCTCCAACCGAGGGTGTCCGTCAGGTAGCCGCCCAGCACCGGGCCGAGCGCCGGCCCCGAGATGACCCCGATCCCGAAGATCGCCTGGGCGGCGGGCTGCTCCCACCGGGGGAAGGCCTCGAAGAGGATGGACTGCGCCTTGGCGAGGAGGCCGCCCCCCGCGAGGCCCTGCAGGATTCGGGCGATGATGAGCATCGGCAGGTTGGGCGCCATCCCGCACAGGGCAGACGCGGCCGTGAAGCCTATCAGCGAGAACAGGAGGTACTGGCGCCGGCCGAAGCGGTTGCTCAGCCATGCGGTGAGGGGGATGATCACCACGTTGGCGCAGGCGTAGCCCGTCGACACCCAGCCCGCCTCCGAGAGCGTCGAGCCGAGGTTTCCCTGGATGTCCGGCAGCGCGACGTTGACGATGCTGGTGTCGATCACCTCGAGGATCGCCCCCAGGGCGGCCGTGATCGCGATCACCCACTTGAGCACCCCGCGGTCCAGCAGGCGCGCCGCGTAAGGAGACAGCAGGCTCCTGTCCGAGCCGTACAGGCCCACTGTCGCCGTGGTCATCGTCCCGCGATCCCGCTGACGAACATCTCCACCCAGGTCTTACGGTACTTTGCGGCGCTGTACGGGCGCCGCGCGCGAAGCGCGGCCCTCCGGATCACCGACGAGAAGATGGCCCCGGCGAAGATGTCCGCCGAAAGCTCGGGGTCGAGCTCGGGCCTGGCCTCACCCGAGGCGCTGGCGCGGCGAAGGCGCGAGACCAGGGCGTCGCGCATCGGCGAGAAGATGCCCTTCAGGGCCTGGTGCTGGCAGAGCGCGTGGCGGTGGATCTCGCCGATCATCGTGCGGATGAGCGGCAGGTTCGCGACGAGGAGCTCCTCGTAGCGGCGCGCGAGGGACTCAAGGTCTGAGCGAAGCGTGCGCTCGGCAGCAGGCGCGCCCGACTCCGACTCCGGCGCGCGCTCGCCGAACGCGCTGCCGACGACCGCCTCGATCAGGTGCTCCTTCGTCCCGAAGTGCCTGAAGAGGGTGACCTCGTTGACGCCGGCCTCGCGCGAGATCGCGCGCGTCGTCGCACCCTCCAGCCCGTCGCGCGCGAACACGCGGGCGGCGGCCGTCAACAGAAGCTGCCGTGCCGGGGGGCGCCGGCGTGGGGCCTCACTTGTGGGGTGCATGCAAGTAGTTGCTTGCATCGTTTCCTATCCTTGCGGTAGGTTCAAGGCTATCTTGCAGACATTATCGCCAACGACGGACAACGTCCACAGCCCAGCCGCGCACGGCGGGAGGCTCCCATGATGGCCCCCGTCATCATCTTGGGCGCCATGCTCATGTTCGTCCTCTGGGACACCACGGAGGGGCGCTAGACCGACCCGGGGCGCGCCGGGAGGCGCACTTGAGCCTTGCCGGGCGGCGAGGGCGCAAGCAGCTTGGCCGTTCTTCACGTGAAAATCGGCTTTCTCGGAGGCAGTTTCGACCCGGTCCATTTCGGCCATTTGCTGGCCGCGCAGGACGCCTTCGAGCAGCACAGGCTCGACCGCCTGGTGATCGTCCCCGCCGCCCAGGCGCCGATGAAGCCGAGCGACGTCCAGTCCTGCGCCGCGGACCGCCTCGCCATGCTGCGTGCAGCGACCGAATGGGACACCCGGTTCGAGGTCTCCGACTTCGAGCTGTGCAAGGGCGGCATCAGCTACACCATCGACTCGGCGCGCCACTTCCGGGCCCTCTATCCGGACGACCAGCTCTACTGGGTGATCGGGGGCGACCAGCTGCCCCAACTCCACCTTTGGAGGGACATCGGGGAGCTGGCCAAGCTGGTCGAGTTCATCTTTCTCGAACGCCCGGGATATCCGGTGAAGGCGACGCCCTCGATCCCCGGACTCAGGCTGCACCGCTGCGACGGACATTTGCTTGCGATTAGCTCGACGGAGCTTCGCGACCGCGCGCGGCGCCACCTGTCGCTCGATTATTTCATTCCCCACAAGGCGATTGTTTACATCCGCGACAAGGGACTGTATCTGGACCGTCGTTGAAACCCACCGAAACGACATCCCTGGAGCTGGTGCGGGTGTGCTGCAGAGCACTCGATGAGAAGAAGGCGGGAGACCTGAGGGTGCTGGATGTCCGGGGATACTCGTCGATCACCGACTACCTGGTGATTGCCACCGCGACGTCCGAGCCCCACGTGCGCGCGCTCCGCGTCGAGCTCGAGAAGGCGGTGGACACCGCAAAGGCCCACATCATCGGATTCGAGACCGCGCGCGAAAGCGGGTGGGCCGTCATGGATGCGTTCGACGTGATGG
>CAYNLL010000409.1:0-3410 GCA_964398015.1 uncultured Opitutaceae bacterium
GCGCGACGGTCACGATGTCCAGGTTGCCCGTCCTCTCGCCGTTGCCGAAGAGCGTTCCTTCGACCCGGTCGGCGCCGGCGAGCAGGGAGAGCTCGGTTGCCGCGACGCCCGTGCCGCGGTCGTTGTGGGTGTGCAGGGAGACGATCGTGGACTCGCGCCGGGACAGGTGGGTGCACATCCACTCGATCTGGTCCGCGTGGACGTTGGGCATCGCGTACTCCACGGTCGCCGGGAGGTTGAGGATGATCTTGTCCTGGGGCGTGGGGCCCCAGACCGAGGTGACCGCCTCGCAGATCTCGAGCGCGAACTCGAGCTCGGTGCTGGTGAAGCTCTCGGGCGAATACTCGAGGCGGAGGTGGGTTCCGGCGGCGACGAGGGCCCGGCTGTCCTGCTTGAGCTGATCGACCGCGCGGACGGCGATGGCCACGATCTCACTCTTCGGCAGGTTGAAGACATACTCGCGCTGCCGGGGCGACGTGGAGTTGTAGAGGTGGAAGATGACGTCCTTCGCGCCGCGCACCGACTCGAGCGTTCGGGTGATCAGGTCCTGCCGGCACTGGCAGAGCACCTGGATGGCGACGTCGCCAGGGATCCGCTTCTCCTCGATCAGGCGCCGGGTGAAATCAAACTCGATCTGGGAGGCCGAGGGGAACCCCACCTCGATCTCCTTGAAGCCGACCCGCACGAGCAGGTCGAAGAACTCGAGCTTCTCGTCGACGCTCATGGGCTGCGCCAGCGCCTGGTTTCCGTCGCGAAGGTCCACGCTGCACCAGATCGGGGCTTGGGTGAGCGTCCGGTCGGGCCATTTGCGGCGGGGAAGGGCGACGGGCGGGAAGGCTGCGTATTTTGTGACGGGTTCGGGCTGCATGGGACTGGGGGGTTGAGATTGGCGGAATTCTTCTGAGAGTACAACGCCGTGTCGGCCGGCGTCCGGCCGCGGCGAAACGAGGGAAACAGGCCTACGCACGACCCGCCGCTATGCGGCGTCCTTTAAAGGTCGTGCGCGGAGCTAAGTCGAAGGGCCTGTGAGGCGGGAGCCATCTCTGGACTGATACATCGGCCGCCGCGTCGAAAAGTCAAGGAGGCGCGGCGCACCCGCGGCAGCCGGCCTGCGCTATCTCGCTCCGTCGTCAGGCGTTACGCGCCGCCCGCCCGGCGGCTCACAGCTCCCTTAGCGCCGCGGCGATGGGCTGGCGGGCGGCCCGGATCGCGGGAAGCAGGCCGCCTATCGCCCCGATGAACGTCGCCCACGCGACCCCCTGGATCAGCAGCTGCGGCGTCACCGCGAGAGCAAAGGTGACCTGGCTGAAGCTCTGCCAGTTCATCGTGGCCGTGTGGAAGCCGTTGAACGCGAGGAAGGACAGGCCGGCGCCGAGGGCGCCGCCGAAGAGCGCCAGAGCGATGGATTCCAGCATCACGGACACGACCACGGCCCCGCTGCCAAATCCCAGGGCGCGCAGGGTGGCGATCTCGCGCGTGCGCACGGCCACGGAGCTGTACATCGTGTTGAGCGCTCCGAACACCGCGCCGATGGCCATCAGGAACGCGATGAGGTAGCCGAGCGTCGTGATGAGCCTCGTCACCGAGGTCGACTGCTCGGCATAGTAGTCGGTCTGGCGCTGCGCCTGTGCGCCCAGTCGGGGATCGGAGGTGATGGAATCCTTGAAGGCCTTGAACGCCTCCGGCGACGTGAGGCGGACGTAGACCGACTGGAAGCTGTCGCCCCGGTGGTAGGCCGCCTGCAGGACGGTCGCGTCGGACCAGATCTCGGACTCGGCCGTCCCGCCGCCGGCGGAGAACACGCCGACGACCGGCCAGTAGTAGCGCCCCACCTTGATCTGGTCGCCGACCTTGAGGCCGGCGAACTCCCGCGCTGCGCCGATCCCCACGATGACCTCGTCCTTGCCCCACTCGAACATGCGGCCGCTGACGATCTTGAGGTTGTCACGGACCTTCACGGCAGGGCGCTCGACGCCGCGCAGCGGGACATTTACGTCGGTCCCCGTCGAGAGCTTGGGCAGGTTGATGATGACAAACAGCTCGGCCGAGGCGAGAGGCCCGTCGGGTCCGCGCGCCACGCCGGGCTCGTCCGAGATGATCCGGGTTGTGGCGCGCCCGAAACCGCTGACCATTTCCGAGTCCGCCCCGCTGCGCAGCACGAGCGCCGTGTCGGGAGAGCCGGAGGCGGCCATCGCCCGGCGAAACCCGGCCGCGATGGAGAGCACGCCCACCAGCACGGCGACCACGCCGGCGATCCCGAACGTCGCCGCGGCGACCGACCCGCGGCGCTGCGGCATGCTCATGACGCCGAACTTGGTGACGGCGGCGATCTGCGAGAACCAGTTTGCGGGGCCGGCCATGTCAGATCCTCCTGAGGGAATCCGCGACGCGAAGGCGCATCGCCTGCAGCGCGGGAAAGAAACCCGTGACCAGGCCCAGCACCGCGCTGATGGCCACGCCGACGGCCACGTCCCGCGGCGGAAAGAAGAACAGCGGGAGCATCCCGCCCGTGGGGTCGCCATGCGACGTCAGCATCCACGCGATGGCGAGCCCGGCCACGCCGCCCAGGATGGCCAGGAGGCACGACTCGGCCAACACCAGGGCCATGACGTGGGCGTTGGTGAAGCCGATCGCCTTCAGCACGCCGAGCTCGCCCGTGCGCTCGCGCACGGACTGCGAGATCGTGTTCCCGGTCACCAGCAGTATCGTGAAGAACACCGCGCCCAGGATCGACGCGGTGATGAGCGCGATGTCGCCGATCTGCTTCGCCCAGGCCTGCACGAAGGCGCCCTCGGGCTCCGTCTTCGTCTCTGCCGCTGAGTTCTCAAACTCGGCGTCGACGAGCTTCGCCACCTCAGCGGCGCTCGCCTTGTCGCTGATGCGAATCGTGTACCAGCCGACCTGGCCGGTCCAGAAGGAGCGGGCCTCGTCAAAATAATCGTACCGGAACAGGAGGGCGGTGGTGTCCGTGTTCTTGTCGCGGCCGTCGTAGATGCCGACGATGTCGAAGAGCCAGACGAAGCTGCCGCTCTTCTGGCTCCAGATGGAGGATTGGATCGGCACCTTGTCGCCGATCTTCCAATGGAAGCGCTCGGCCGTCTTTCGGCCCACCACGGCGCCGGTGCGCGTCTGCTGCCACGCGCTCATCTGCTCGGCGGGAAGGACGAACTCGGGATGCATCGCCATGAACTCGTCCGGGATCACCGGGTTCTGCATGAAGAAGTTTTTCGGGTCCTGGTAGATCCCTCCGAACCACGTCTGGTGCGTCGCGACCACGACGCCGGGGATGCGCTCCATGCGCCTCTTGTAGCTTTCCGGCAGCATCTGGATGATGGAGACCTTGTGGCGGACGATGAGGCGGTTCGCCCCCTCCAGGCGGACGCCGCCGACCAGGGCCTGGCGGATCGCCG
>CAYNLL010000410.1:0-802 GCA_964398015.1 uncultured Opitutaceae bacterium
CTACAATACGATCTACTGGGTGAGCGACGAGCTGCGCGACAAGTACCACAAGAGCGTGGACGCGTTCCTATCGACGCAGGAGATCACGATCAAGACGGACCTCACGGAGGGGCAGGTGGCGGACGTGATCCCAAAGAACGCCCCGCCCGAGCCCGCGATGCACAAGATGCAGGGAGACCTGACGCCCGCCCTATTGGAGTGGCTCCTCAAGTGGTCGCCCGTCCGGTTCCAGAACCAGATGGGCGTCGTCCTTAAGCCGCTCGCAAAGGGCGAACAGCGCTCCCCCGACGTGCGCGAGAACTGGCTCAGGAAGGATGTCATCCGAAACTACATGCAGCCGGTGCCCGGCACCAAGGGCGGCGAATACCTTTCCGTGAGGTTCAGGGCGTCGGACCAGATCATCGCCCGCAGGTCCTCGCACCTCACCTTCACCTTGAAGGAAGTCTACCGCGAGGGGCCGATCGATCCCGACACGGGAGAGCCGACTCAGATCGTCACCGACCCCTACGAGGACCGCTACTCCATCGAGCAGCTAGAGAGTCTGGAGAAGGCGGGAAAGATAACCGTGGTCTGGAAGCGGCCGGGCGCGGCCTCATCGGGCTCGATGTTCTAGGTGTTCAGGCTCCTCTCAGTCACGCGCACGGGCCAGGACGGCAAGGTGACGAGGCAGGAGTTCGCCAAACCTCAAACTATTGATCCCAATGCCAGACGCTCCAGCGGCATCCGCAGCGCCCGCCCAATCGGCACCAAGCTCGCTCGATCCGAATGCGGCGCCCCCCGCTTCGCCGGTCTCCGCCCCCCA
>CAYNLL010000410.1:812-3405 GCA_964398015.1 uncultured Opitutaceae bacterium
GTATTGGGCGAAGGGCTGGGCGAAGGACGACGGCTCCTTTGACCACACGCGCTTCGAGAAGGCCCCTGAGGAGCTTAAGCCCTTGGCCAAGGAGATGGGGCTCTACAAGTCCCTGGACGACTTCCTAAAATCCCACAAGGGCCTGCGCGAGCTGGCGAGCAAGAAGGGGATAGCCGAACCGCTGCCAAAGGACGCGACGCCAGAGGCCCGCGCCGAGCACATGGCGCTCGTGAGGCGCGCCCTAGGCGCCCCTGACAAGCCCGAGGGCTATGTCATCGAAAAGCCCAAGGATTTGCCGGACACGCACTGGGACGCCAAGGCTGTGAGCGAGGCGGCCAGGATCGCCTTTGACGAGGGGGTGTCGCCCGCGGCCCTGCAAAAGCTCGTGGCCTACGAGACGGAGCGGGGCATCGCCTCCGCAAAGGCCCAGGAGGCGGCCGTTAAGGCCATGTGGGACGGCCAGGACGCCCTGATCCGCACCGCCGTCGCAAAGGAGGGCATGGACTACGCCACGGCCAAGGGATTGGCCGAGAAGGCGGGGCTGCGCTGGGGGGTGGAGAAGGATTCCCCGCTCATGCAGAATGCCACGGTATTCATGCTCCTCACCCGGCTGGGCAAGGCCGGCGGAGAATCCGCCCTTGTCCAGGGCGACACGGGAGACGAGGCGCTGCGGTCCCACACGCCAGAGTCCGCCCAGAAGGCCTTGGATGCCATCAGGGATGACGACAAGAACCCGAAGTGGTTCGCCTACTGGAACAAGGACCCCGAGAACAAGAAGAAGGACAAGCCGCATCCCGACCACGACAAGGTGGTTGCCGAGTGCAGGCGGCTCTCGGCCCTCGCCAACGCGAACAGGCAGATGCGCCCGACGCAGCAAAAGGCATGAGCGACGAGCACCTGTACCGCGAGCTAATGGAAAGCGAGCAGAGGGAGGACGCCCTCTACCGCCAGAACCTTGCCCCCAAGGCCGTGCGCAACTTTACTCCAAAGGAGATCGACCACGCCAAGGCGGCCCTTCTCGCCAAGACCGAGATAGCTCCGGTCTTTGCACGCAGGAAGCGGGCGCAGACAAGCGTTGCCTACCGCCTGTTCCTCAAGGCCACGGGCCAGTGGAAGGGCATGGAGGCAAAGGACGTGGAGCTCGTGAACCCGACCCGGGGGTTTGTGATGACAGGCCCCACCGACGACGAGATCCGGGCCCTCATCGCCGCGGACCCCAAGGCCGTGAAGCAGGGGGCCGCCCTCATCCCCGCCGTTCAGCCCGTGAACGCCGAGAGAAAGACCCGCATCGAGCCCATGCTTGGAATGGAGGCCCGCGATGAAAGTTAAGGCCGTGGGCGACAAGATCATCGTCGAGCGCGACCCGCCCAAGGAATGCAGCGAGGGCGGCATCCTGATCCCCGAATCCCTCGAGCGCACGCCGCGCTTCAACCCGACACAGATGGCCACAATCGTCTCCGTCGGACCGCGCTGCCAGTACCCCGCCCTAAGCGAGGGTGTCCGCATCGCGCTAAAAACCGGCTGGGGCGACGACTACCACTATGACGACAGAACCTACACCATCCTCTCCGAGCGAGAATATCGCGACTGTTGCGTTGCCGTCTGATCCCCTCGCCAAGATCGGCGTCGTCGTGGCAAGCCCCATGCGGGTGTTCCACGGGTTTGACCCGGTGCACGAGGAGTTCCTAAAAAGGCTCGCGGAGCTTTCCACGGACGAAGCCTGCCCCTACGAATTCTTCCAGATGGTGGTCCAGGGCGGCAGGACGTGGGGGCGCTGCCGAGTCGTCACCGCCTTCAGGAAGCTCCGCAGGAAGGCGCCGCAGGTCAAGTGGCTCTACTGGCACGACCACGACATGGGCAGGGACGCTGGTGAGCTCGTCGAGGGGCTCCTGCGCCTTCTCTCGCACAAGCTGCCGCTTGTTGGCGCCATGTACGTCACCAAGGGCGATAACCCGCACTGGTGCACCAACTTCCTCCACGAGGTGGAGTTGCAGCCAAACGGCCTCCTCCAGGTGTTTGAAACGGGATGCGGCGGCCTCCTCACCCACTGGCAGGTTTACGACGGGATTGAATCCGTCCACCCCGTCCTCGAATACACCGACAGGGACACGGGCGAGCGCCACGTCGGCTTCTTCCAGGAGATCGTCATCGACAAGGTGCCCTTCCCCGAGGACTACTTCTTCTCGTGGCTCTGCCGCCACACGCAGGTCCTCGACCCTACCCCGGAGGACCCCAAGCGCATCGTGATGGGGATCGGCGTCTACGTGGACACGACCGTGCGCCTCCACCACAGGGACGGCGACAAGGCGTACCCCCTGAACGATGAGTGGCCTCCCCTCCCCATCGACGAAAAAGCCCCGCTGGACTGATGAGCGGCGAGTACGACAACTGCGTGAGGCACGGCATGGTGTTCCAGTCCGACAGCGACGTGCTGGACGCCTGCTGCGAGATGATCCTTCGCATGAAGAGCGAGGTTAGGATCCTTGAAATCGGAATGTGGAAGGGATTGACCGCCCTCGGATTCAAGAAGTTCATCGAGGAGCGCGGCGGCACGATCGACTACTGGGGCATGGACCCGGGCCTGTTGGAGGCC
>CAYNLL010000411.1:0-3387 GCA_964398015.1 uncultured Opitutaceae bacterium
TGATCGATCCCTTCTTGGTCGAGGTGATGCGCTCCTGGAGCACGCCCATCTCGTTGGCGAGCGTCGGCTGGTACCCGACGGCCGAGGGCGAGCGGCCCAGCAGCGCGGAGACCTCGGAGCCGGCCTGCGAGAACCTGAAGATGTTGTCGATGAAGAGCAGCACGTCCTGGTTCTTCTCGTCGCGGAAATACTCGGTCATCGCGAGGGCGGAGAGGGCGACGCGCATGCGCGCCCCCGGGGGCTCGTTCATCTGGCCGTACACGAGCGCCACCTTGGACTTGGAGAGGTCCTTCTGGTCGATGACGCCGGCCTCGGACATCTCGTGGTAGAGGTCGTTGCCCTCGCGCGAGCGCTCGCCGACGCCCGCGAACACCGAGAAGCCGCCGTGCGCCTTGGCGATGTTGTTGATGAGTTCGAGGATGACGACGGTCTTGCCGACGCCGGCGCCGCCGAACGCCCCGGCCTTGCCGCCCTTGATGAAGGGGCAGATCAGGTCGATCACCTTGATGCCGGTCTCGAGGATCTCGGCCTTCGTGTCCTGGTCGACCAGCGCCGGGGCGGGACGGTGGATCGGGTACCTCTTCTCGAACGCGACCGGCCCGCGGTCGTCGACCGGCTTGCCGGTGACGTCGAAGATGCGCCCGAGGACGCCGGGGCCGACCGGCACGGTGATGGGGCCGCCGGTGTCCGTCACGGTCATGCCGCGCTTGAGGCCCTCCACCGAGGACATGGCGATCGCCCGCGCGATCCCGCCGCCCAGGTGCTGCTGGATCTCCAGCGTGAGCACCTCGGCCTTGCCGGAAACGGTGAACTCGATGGTAAGCGCCTGGTAGATCGGCGGGATCATGTGCTCGGCGAACTGGACGTCGACCACGGGGCCGATCACTTGTGCTATTTTACCTGTGTTCATGGGATCGAGAGGGGGATGGGTTCGTGCTGTAGAATCTGCTGGCCCTTAGGCCGTGATGAACTGCGCCGCCGCGATCTCCAGGATCTCCTGGGTGATCGCCGCCTGCCGCGCCTTGTTGTACTCGAGCGTGAGGCTGCCGAGCAGCTCGGTCGCGTTGTCCTTGGCCGTCTTCATCGCCACCATGCGGGCGCTGTGCTCCGACGCCTTGGCGGAGAGCGCGAGCTGGTGGATCTGGTGGTCGACGTAGAAGGGAAGCAGGGCGTTGAGCACCTCGGCCGGGCCGGGCTCGAAGAGCACCTCGCGCTCGTCGGCGTGGGGGACGCGCACGGTTCCCGTATCGCGGCCCAGCTGGTCGAGGAACGCCTTCAGGCTGTGCAGCGGAAGGACCGGGCGCACCATCGGCACCTGGACCAGCGTGTTCTTGAAGCGCGGGTAGATGACCTCGATCGTGTCGATGGCCCCATCGAGGTACTCCTTGATCATGAACTCGGCGACCACCTTGATCTCCGAGAACGGCACGCGGTCCTGGATCTGGAAGTCGGCGACCATCGAGCGCTTCGTGCGGCCAAGGAACTGGGTGCCCTTGCGGCCGATCGAGTAGTACTTGACGGGGGTGCGGATCTCCTGGACCAGCTTGAACAGGTTCGCGTTGAGCGGGCCGCACAGGCCCTTGTCGGTCGTGATGAGGAGGATCCCGCGGGTCTTCACCTCGCGGCCCACGAGGAACGGATGGGTGGCTTCGTCGATCTTCTGGTCAAGCGCGGCGAGGACGTCGGAGAGGAGGTTCGCGTACGGCCGGCCGGCGAGCGCCACCTGCTGCGCCTTCTTCATCTTCGACGCCGCGACCAGCTCCATCGCCTTCGTGATCTGGCGGGTGTTCTTGACCGACTTGATGCGTCGGCGGATGTCTCGTGTGCTGGCCATTTGGGGGGCGTTTCAGTCGCGCGTGCGGGGGGCGTGGGCCGTGCGGCTCAGGCGGCGTACGAGGCCTTCCACTCCTCGCAGGCGGCCTGGAGCTTGGCCTCGAGGTCCTTGTCGAGCGCGGCCTTTCCGCGGACCTCGGCGAGGAGGGCGTCCTTGCGGGTGGTGAAGAAGAGCTTCAGCGAGGCCGCGGCCCCCACCACCTTCTTCAGGTCGACCGCCTCGAAGAAGCCCTTCTGCATCGCGAAGAGCACGGCGACCTGGAGCTCGATGGGCAGGGGCGCGAACGCCGGCTGCTTGAAGAGCTCGACGATGCGGCCGCCGCGGTCGAGCTGGGCCTTGGTCTTCGCGTCGAGGTCCGACCCGAACTGGGCGAAAGCGGCGAGTTCGCGGAACTGGGCGAGCTCGCCCTTGAGCTTTCCGCCGACCTGCTTGGTCGCCTTGATCTGGGCCGCCGAGCCCACGCGGGAGACGGAGAGCCCGACGGAGACCGCGGGGCGTATGCCCTGGTTGAAGAGGTCCGTCTCGAGGAAGATCTGGCCGTCCGTGATGGAGATGACGTTCGTCGGGATGTACGCGGACACGTCGCCCGCCAGGGTCTCGATGATCGGGAGCGCCGTGAGCGAGCCCTTTCCCTCGAGGCGCGCCGCGCGCTCGAGGAGGCGGCTGTGCAGGTAGAAGACGTCGCCCGGGTATGCCTCGCGCCCCGACGGGCGCTTCAGGATCAGGGAGATCTGGCGGTAGGCGACCGCGTGCTTCGAGAGGTCGTCATAGACGATCAGCGCGTCCATGCCGTTCTCCATGAACCACTCGCCCATGGCCGCGCCCGAGTACGGGGCGAGGTACTGGTTGGCGGGGTTCTCGGCCGCCGCCGCCGCGACGATGATCGTGTATTCCAGGGCCCCCGCGGCCTCGAGCGCGGAGATCGTGCGCACGATGTTCGAGTTCTTCTGGCCGACGGCGACGTAGATCGAGTACACGGGGCGGAACTTGGGGTCGCCGGAGGCGAGGCCCACCTTGTTGATCTTCGCCTGGTTGATGATCGTGTCGATCGTGATGGTCGTCTTGCCGGTGCCGCGGTCGCCGATGATCAGCTCGCGCTGCCCGCGCCCGATCGGGATCATCGAGTCGATCGCCATGATCCCGGTGAAGAGGGGCTGCGACACGGACTTGCGCACGATGATGCCCGGCGCGATCTTTTCCACGGGGTAGAACTCCTTGGCGTCGATCGGGCCCTTGCCGTCGACGGGATTGCCCAGGGAGTCGACCGTGCGGCCGAGGAGCGCCTTGCCCACCGGGACGGAGAGCAGCTTGCCGGTCGTCGTGACCTCGTCGCCCTCCTTGAGCTGGGAGATGTCGCCCAGGACGACGCAGCCGACCTCGTCCTCCTCGAGGTTGAGCGCGATACCGATCGCGCCGCCCGGGAACTGCACCATCTCGTTGTACATCACGTCGGAAAGGCCGTCGATCTTGGCCACGCCGTCGGCGACCGTGCGGATGTTGCCGGTGTTCTTCTTGACCGCCTTGCTGGAGAGCTTGGCGATCTGCTGTTCGAT
>CAYNLL010000412.1:0-3369 GCA_964398015.1 uncultured Opitutaceae bacterium
GCACCATCGTGTCGGCGGCGAGCTTCGACGCGCCGAAGAGCGAGTGCGTGGACTGGTCGACCGTGAACGTCTCGGGGATCCCGTCGGCGTAGGCCGGGTCCGCGAGGTCCCAGCGCGTGGGCAGCTCCCTCATCGCGATCCGGTTCGGGGCGTCGCCGTAGACCTTGTTCGTGCTCAGGTGCACGAACGGCGACTCGGGGCAGGCCAGCCGGGCGGCCTCCAGCATGTTCATCGTGCCGACCGCGTTCGTGTCGAAATCGTCGAACGGGATCGCGGCCGCCCGGTCGTGGCTCGGCTGGGCGGCGGCGTGCACGATCGCCGCGGGCCTGAGTTCGCGCACGAGCGCCAAGACGCCGGCGCGGTCGCGCATGTCGAGCTCGTGGTGGACGTAGCCCTTCAGCCCCTCCTGCAGCCGGCGCTGGTTCCAGCGCGTGTCGCCCTGGGGTCCGAAGAATACCGCGCGCTGGTTGTTGTCCACGCCGTGGACCGTGTAGCCAAGCTCGCGCGCGAAGTACGCGCACACCTCCGATCCGATCAGCCCGGACGAGCCTGTGACGAGGAGGGTCTTGGTCATTGCGGCGGGGGGTGGGGCACCATCAGAGCGGCTTAAGGCGGTACTTCACAAGGGCGAACATCCAGGTGATCGGGTCGCGCAGGATCGAGACCTTCTTGCCCTCCTTGAACGAGCGCGAGTGGTAGGAGACGGGAATCTCCACGGGCCGGTAGCCCTTGCGCACGAGCTTGATCAGGAGCTCCCAGTCGAAATCGAACCGGTTGCACTCGAAGGTGAGCCCGCGCAGGCACTCCCTGCGGAAGACCTTGTACATGGTAAAAGGGTCCTTGAGCCAGACGCCGAGCGACGCGTTGATCATCAGCGTGAAGGTCCAGTGGGCGAGGTTGAGGACGACGGCGTGCACCTTCTGGTCCGTGAACTTTCGGATCGCCCATCCCTTGCCGGAGTGCCGGGAACCGAGGACGAAGGGGTGCCTCCCCGAGGCCACCGGCTCAAGGAGCCTCTCGTAGTCGGCCAGGTCGTACTCGAGGTCGGCGTCCTGGATCATGATGATGTCACCGGTGGCCGCCGCGAGACCTGCCCGCACGGCGTGGCCCTTCCCCCGAGGCGCCTCCTCCAGGATGACCGTCACGGCCGGGTTCCCGCGGTAGCTCAAGACCACGTCCCTGGAGCCGTCGGTCGAGTTGCTCTCGACGATCAGCAGGTGCAGCTCGTAGCCCTCGATCCGCTTCGCCACGAGCGCGTCCAGCGCGGCGCGCACGGTGGGGATTTCATTGTAGACGGGGATGATGACAGAGACGGTGGCGGGGGAGGCGGTCATGGCCCTTTCGTTGGGCGATGCCCTTTGGGCCCACGTTCGGCTCGTCTGGCGGATGGCTTCATGCTAAACGCAATAGATGGGTGGTTTTGCGTCTCCGTCAATCCGCGCCGAAAGGCCTCTTCGCGGCGCGTTTCGCGCCGCAGAGGCGGTCGTCTGCACGCTCGCCCTCGGCCTGACGCTGGTCGGGATCCCGGGGACGCCCGACACGAGGCTCGACGCCTCGTGGCAGCTGATGCTGATCCACGCGCACGCCGCGGGGCTGCAGTTCGGGCGCGACGTGTTCTTCACATGGGGACCCTGGGGGTTCCTGTGCTGCGGCTATCACCTCGGGGCGACGGAGGCCGTCCCCATCCTGGTCTGGGAGACGCTGGGCCAGCTCGGGATCGCGGCGTCGCTGGTGCTCCTGACTCGCGGCCTCGCCGCCTGGAGGCGGATCGCCTTCGTCGTCCTGTTCATGGCGTTCCACTGGCTCTTCATGGATGTCGTCTATTTCGTCCTGATCGCCCTGATCGTCGTCGAGGGGCTGATGGGCAGGGATGCGCCGCTCGTCCGTCTGGTCGGGTGGACCCTCGTTCTCGGCTTCCTCTCGCACCTGAAGTTCACCTACCTCGCGCTCGCCGCTGCCGGGGTCCTCGCCGCCATGGCCCACTGGGCCGTCCGGCGCGCGTGGGGGCGCGTCGGCGCCCTCGCCGCGGGCTACGCGGCCGCGGTCGTCGCGGCCTGGGTCGCGGCCGGCCAGAACCCGGACAACCTCTATCCGTACCTGCGGCGGGGCCTCGAGCTCTCCTCGGCCTACGGCGCCGCGATGGGCGTCGACGAGTCGTGGCCAGTCTTCCTATGGGGGGCGGCGGCGGCGCTGGGCTGCGCCGCGTTCCTCGTCTGCGCGTGGCGGTCGATGCCCGACCGCGCCGCGGCCTCCTGCGCCTGCGGCTACCTTGCGTTCCTGTTCTTCGCGATGTGGAAGGAGAGCTACACCCGGGCGGACCTGGTCGTGCTGGGTGGCCACGTCTTCGGCCTCTTCACCCTCGTGCTCATCCTGGCGCCCGTCCTTCCCGGCCTCCTCCTTCCAGGGCGGCGCTGGCACGGGTCTGATCTCGCGGTCCCGTACAGCCTCGCGGCGATCGCGAGCTTTGACGGGGCGCTGTATGCGCAGGGCCCGGTGATCATCTGGCAGCGCCTCTACGGCAACGCCCACGCGCTCGCCAGGCTGGGGGCGCTACCGCAGGAATGGCAGGGGGCGTACGGTCAGGCGTGCGCGGACGCGCGGCTCCCGGCGGTCCAGGCCGCCGTCGGCAGGTCTACCGTCGACGTGTACGACTTCGACACGGCGGTCGCGCTCATGAACGGGCTCAACCTCGCGTCGAGGCCGGTCTTCCAGGGCTACTCGGCCCTGACGCCCGGCCTCGAGGGCTGCAACCTGCGCTTCTACCAGTCCGAGGGCGCCCCGGACTACCTGCTCTGGAACAGCGACAGGATCGACGACCGGTACCCCGGGCAGGATGACGCCATGCTCGTGGCCGCGCTTCCCGGCCACTATGTGCCGTTCCTGAAGGAGGGGGCCTACTGGCTCATGCGCCGAACGTCGCGGGTGCCGGCGGGCGCCCCGCCGCGCCGGGTGCTCCTCATGCGCAGCGTGGGGCTCTCGCAGGAGGTCGTGCTGCCCGGGGACCGCAGCCGCGCACTCTGGCTCGCGCTCGACCCCGTGCCGAACGCCCTCGGCCGCGCGAGGGCGATCCTGTACAAGCCCGCAGAGCTCCAGATCGCCGTCACCGACGACAGGGGACGGCTGCGCGTCTGGAGGCTGGTCCCGCGCGTGGACCGCGTGGGGTTCTTGCTCGCTCCGACCCTGGCGACGGCCGACGAGGCGGCCGCGCTTCTACGGGGAGCGGCGCCGTCGTGGGTGAGGTCGTTCCACTTTGAGTCCCCCCTGGGCCAGGGGGAGTTCTGGAGCCGCATCGACGTGGAGGTTTCCGCGTTGAGCGGCGTCGCGCTCGAACCGCCACCCGATGCCGCACCCTAGGCCAGAGACCGCGCC
>CAYNLL010000413.1:0-3359 GCA_964398015.1 uncultured Opitutaceae bacterium
CGGCCGCGACGATCTCGTCGACCACCTCGCGCAGCTGGTTCACCTTGATCGGGAAGACCCCGCGGTACTCGCCTTTGTAGCCCTCCTCCTTCATGGCCTTGCGGAACACCTCGTTGAGCTGGATCACCCTGTGGCGCAGCAGGTCCTGAAAGCGGATCACCATGGGGGCCTTCAGCCCCATCCCCAGCGCCTCGGAGATCACGTCGAGCACCCTGATGCTGCGGCCGTCGGTCAGGGGCTGGACGTTCACAAAGCCCTCGGGATCGACCGAGAGATGGCCCGAGCCCCAGCGCTTGAACCCGTAGTGCTCCTCGGATTTGGCTGCCGACCAGGCGGATGCGGATTTGCTTTTCAAGTTTTTGGGGAGGGTCGGCCACTGAGGGCTTGCCTTCACAAGCGTTGATTCAGTTAGATGCGTGTTTTCTCTTTATAAGAACGCAATACGAAATGACTAAAATGATTGCCCAAGCAGCCGCCCAGGCACCCACCACCGGCTTCCCCCCCTTCATGATCGTGGTGTGGCTTCTGTTCATCGGCGGCTTCTATTTCCTGTTCATCGCCCCGCAAAAGAAGAAGCAGAAGGAGCACGAGAAGATGCTCGCGACGCTGCAATCGGGAGACGAGGTGGTCACCACCGGTGGCATTTACGGCACGATCACAAACGTCAAGGACGACCGTTTTGTGGTAAAGGTGTCGGAAAACACGAAGATTGAGGTCGGCAAGGGCTTCATCCAGTCCGTCTCGAGGAAGCCGACCGAGGAGAAGAAGTCGTCCTAGGCCGTCGTCCCACGCCCCAGGACGGGTCGCGCCCCCCCGGCGGCGCAGGGACCGCGGCGGGGCGCGGTCGCAACCCCTTTAACCAAAATCCGACATGTTTAAACGCAACCTTTGGAAGATAGTCCTTAGCCTAGTCATCACGGGCTGGGCCGTCTCCGAGCTCCTGCCCCTCAAGGACATCCCGTTCGCGCAGTATGCCAAGGACAGCGCGACGGCCAAGCCCACCGAGTTCGCCGCGCTCCTCAACCAGGCCGCGGCCCTCAAGGCGTCGGGAGCCGCGCCGAGCGAGTTCGTGGCCCTCAAGCAGATTGGCAAGGAGTCGAAGATCGACCTGAGCCAGTTCTTCCCCGGGATCCGCCTCGAGGATTCCCTCAGGAATGTCGACAAGCGCAACTCCATTGTCTTGAACGAGCTGCTGAGGCAGTCAAAGCGCAAGCTCAAGCTCGGGCTGGACCTCCAGGGCGGGATCGGCGTCACGCTCGAGGCCGAGCTCGGCGCCAAGGCGGCGGCCAACCTCGATTCCGAGACGGCCCGCCAGCAGAAGCTCTCCAAGGCGATCGACATCATCTCGGCCCGCATCAACTCGCTGGGCGTCGTCGAGCCGCTGGTGCGCGCCGTCGGCGAGAACCGCATCGAGGTGCAGATGCCCGGCATCAGCACCAAGGACGACCCCGAGGTGATCAACGCCGTGAAGAAGCCCGCGCGGCTTGATTTCCGCATGGTCTACCCGGGCGCCACCCCGGCCACGTCCTCCCCGGGGGAGATCCCGCCCGGCTACGAGGTCATGACCCTCGAGCAGGAGGACCGCAACGGCCGGCAGACGGCGGAGGAGCTCTTCGTCAAGCGCATCCCCGAAATGGGCGGCGAGATGATCTCGAACTCGTCGGTCGTGCACGACCTCTACGGAAAGCCGCAGATCACGATGCACTTCACGAGCGACGGCAGGAAGCGCTTCGCCGAGGTGACGCGCGACATCGCCGCGGCGGGGCAGAAGGCGGGCGTGCTGGGCCGCCTCGCGATCGTCCTGGACGGCACGCTGTACTCGGCGCCGACGGTGAAGGAGGAGATCGACAACGACTCCGCCGTGATCGAGGGGCCCTCGATCACCGACCGCGAGGCCTTCGAGACGGCGAACGTCCTGAACAACCCCCTGGACCTTCCCCTCAGGGTGACCGAGCAGTACGAGGTGAGCCCGACGCTGGCCGACGACGCGATCTCGAGCGGCGTGCGCGCCTCCGTCATCGCCTTGGCCGCGGTCGCGGCGTTCATGGTCACCTTCTACGCCACGGGCGGCGTGGTCGCCGTCCTCGTCGGCCTGGCGGTCAACCTGGTGATCATCCTCGGGGTGATGTCGAACCTCGGCGCCACGATGACGCTGCCCGGCTTGGCCGGCATCGTGCTCACGATCGGCATGGCCGTCGACGCCAACATCCTGATCTTCGAGCGCATGCGCGAGGAGCTGCTGGCGGGCAAGTCGCTCTCGAACGCGAACCAGTTCGGCTTCTCGAAGGCGCTGATGACGATCGTCGACGCCCACATCGTGCAGCTGCTGATCTGCGCGATCATGATCTGGCTCGGCACGGGACCGATAAAGGGGTTCGGCGTCACGCTCGCGATCGGCGTCCTCTCCACGATGTTCTCCGTGCTGATCACGGTGCACATGGTGCTGGAGCTCCTGATCGACTCGGGCACGGTGAAGAAGATCACGATGCGCCGCCTCATCCCGCCCCTGCACATGGACTTCGTGCGCTTCGGCTTCCCGGCGTTCTGCAGCGGATGGTTCATCGCCCTGCTCGGGCTCGGCGTCGCCTTCTACGAGGGCGGCAGGGTCTACGGGATAGACTTCTCGGGCGGCGACGTGGTCACCGTCCAGTACAAAGAGCGCCTGGACACCGCGAGCATCCGCAAGGTGGCCGACCTCGAGCACATCGGCGACATCAACGTCACCTCGGAGAGCTCCATCGGCGGGGGCGGCGAGCAGCTCAAGATCGAGACGCCCGAGGGCAAGGCGAACGGCCTGATGGCGGCGCTCGTCAAGGCGTACCCGTCGGCGGGCCTGGTCGAGGTCGGCAACGAGCACGTGGGGGCCTCCATCGGCAAGGAGATCCAGCTCAACGCGCTCCTCGCCGTCGGCGTGTCGATGCTGACCATCCTGCTCTACATCGCCTTCCGCTTCGAGTTCGGCTTCGGCGTCGGCGCGATGGTCTCGACGCTCCACGACATCTCCATGACGATCGGCGTGTTCGTCCTCACCGGCCACAAGTTCAACGCCCCGATGGTGGCCGCGATCCTGTGCGTCGCGGGGTACTCGATCAACGAGACCGTCATCGTGTTCGACAGGATCCGCGAGGAGCTCAAGATCAACCCCACCGGCTCCCTGCGCGAGGTGATCAACTCGGCGATCAACAAGGTGTTTGCCCGCACGATCATGACGGCGTCGACGACGTTCCTCGCCGCCCTCTCCCTCTACCTCTTCGGCAGCGGCGTCCTCAAGGACATCTCGTTCACGTTCCTCGTCGGCATCGTCACCAGCACGTTCTCGGCGATCTTCGTCGCCGCCCAGGTTTTCTACTGGTGGCACA
>CAYNLL010000414.1:0-3340 GCA_964398015.1 uncultured Opitutaceae bacterium
GGACCTGATCGCGCACGCGAGCGTGGTGCAGCGCTACCTGGACCAGGTGAACGAGCTGCTGGGCCGCACGGGGAAGGTGGACAGCGCGAGGCTATCGAACCACCTCAAGCGGCAGCTGCTCCTTCCGTACACGCTGATCGACGACCTCAAGCCCGAGGAGTTCGCCCGGCTGACCGAGAGGCTCCCCGTGGTCTCGCCGCTGCAGCTGTACACGTCCCCCACCCGTTCCTACCCGTACGGCGAGGCCGCCGCCCACGTGCTGGGCTTTGTCAACGTGAACGAGAACGAGGACGTCGAGGAGATCCCCGGAGGGGGCCTCACCACCCTCAAGATGAAGGGCTCGGTCGGCCGAGACGGCCTCGAGAAGCAATTTGACTCCCTGCTGCAGGGGGAGGCCGGGTACACCATCCTGCGCGTGGACCCGGCCGGCTTCAAGGTCAAGCCGCCGATCGAGTTCCGCCACCCCGTCCAGGGCCACAGCCTTACGACGAGCCTCGACATCGACCTCCAGGTCGCCGCCGAGGAGGCGATTGGCGACCAGACGGGCGCGGCCGTCGCGATGGACGTGCGCACGGGCGAGGTCCTCGTGATGGCGAGCAAGCCGGGCTACGACCTGAACGCGTTCTCGCCACACCTGAGCGTGGCGGCGGCGGCCGACATCGAGCAGCGCAAGGCCTGGACCAACATCGCCCTGAACGGCGTCTACTCGCCCGGGTCGACCTTCAAGATCGTGGTGTCGACGGCCGCGCTGCTGAGCGGGGCGATCACCCCCGAGGACACGCCGGCGGACTGCGACGGCTCGATGATGGTGGGAAACCGGCGCTTCACGTGCGACAACGGCGAGGGCCACCACGGCCTCCTTACGCTTCACGACGCCATCGCGGAGAGCTGCGACATCTACTTCTACACCGTGGGCCTGCGAACCTCGGCCGACGTGATCGCCGCCCAGGCGAGGCGCTTCCGGCTCGACCGCCCCACCGGGATCGAGCTGCCCGGCGAGACCCACCGGATGCTGATCCCGGATCCGGAATGGAAGCGGCGAAAGCGCGACGAGAGCTGGACGCCGGGTGACACGGCCAACATGTCGATCGGCCAGGGAGACGTGCAGGTGACGCCGATGGTCCTGGCCTGCTTCGCGGCGTCGTTCGCGCGGGGCGAGGTCTGGACCAAGCCGACCCTGCTCCACGACCCGAAGCGGCCCGAGCAGCACAGCGAGCCGATCGGCCTGTCGCTGTCCCAGAGGGCGGCGATCCTCCAGGGCATGGAGGGCTGCACGACCGTCGGCACGGCGAAGTACCTGACGACGATCGAGGCGCTCAGGGTGCCCGGGATTCGCATCGCGGGCAAGACGGGCACCGCGCAGATCATGAGCCCGAACGGCAGGGTGGACGAGGCGTGGTTCATCTGCTTCGCCCCACTGGAGAACCCGACGGTCGCGATCGCCGTCGCGATCGAGGGCACGACGCCCGGCGAGAACTTCGGGGGAGGCCGCGAGGCGTCGCCCGTCGCCTCCGCCATCCTCAAGAAGTACTTCGAGAAGCACCGGGCCGGCGTCGCCTTGAACTAGCGCCCGCCTGGCGCGCCCTCCGGAACACGTCCGCGGGCCTGGGCCAGGTCGCCGTGGGCCCGAAGCGCAGGCGTTGGAGGTCCGCGATGAGCGAGGGCGGGCCCTCGACGCGGACCAGCCACCGGCCCGCCTCTCGCCTGATCGGATCCGCCTTGCGGCCGCGGCCCGCGGCCGCGAGGCGCCAGCGGCCCGTCACGACCATGAGCAGGACCGCGGCCGCGGCCGCCGCGCTCGCCACCGCCCGGGCGGCCCTTGGAACGCTCCACGGCGCCAACGCCCATGCCTTCACGCTTCCCGCGATCCCCTTGATCACGGCCCGCAGCCACTTTCCCGAGTTGTCGGTGGCGTCCTTCACCGCCTTGATCGTGTCGACCTGCGACTGCTGGTCAAAGTTCACGATCCTGCGGTACCAGAATACGCGAAGGCTGTTGAGCCGCGCCGACCAGCTGCGGTCCATGAGGCCGGCCAGCGCGGTGTCCCCCTTGGGCAGCGTGTCCTCCGCGTTGGACGCGGCGGCTAGGGGGTCCTCGCGCAGCCAGGATTCCCTGCCCGCGTCCCAGATCTCCGCCCAGGCGTGCGCGTCCGAGTTGCGGATGGTGTAGTTGCCCGAATAGGCGTTCCAGGTCCCCCCCTTGAACCCGGTCACGACGCGCGCCGGGAACCCTGCCGAGCGGGCGGCCAGCACGAAGGCGCCGGCGAAGAGCTCGCAGTGGCCGGCCTCACGCGAGGCCATCCACCTCACCAGAGGGTCCCCCGGCCCGGGCGGGATCCGCGGCGCCAGCGTGTAGGCGTGCAGGCGCCGGAGCCATGCGCTCGTGCGCCGCGCAAACTCCCCGGCGTCCCGCACCGGGGCCCCGATCCCCCCCACCAATCGGGCAAGCGCGGCCCTGTCCGCCTCCGCGAGGCTGCGCTTGAGGTCGATCTGCAGGGGCATCCCCCCGGGCACCTCCCGGTTCTTCCAGCGCCCGGCGAAGGTGCGGTCGCGAAGCTCGGGGGAATCCGGCGCCATCCCCTCCACGCGGTAGGGGATCATCGCGGCGGGCTCGTCACGCAGCGCGACGAGCCCGAGGTAGGTCGAGTACCTGAAGTTCTGGGCCTCGCGGAAGCGCACGGTGTCGAAGGCCCCGAGCAGGGGGAGATAGCGGCTCACGCCCGACTCCATGTAGAACGTCCAGGTCGGAGCGCCCGCCACCCCGTGGCCCTGTGTCGAGATGAACGAGGCGGTGCGCTCCGGGCCGAACACCATCTTGGACTTGAGTTCGCTCGAGAGCTTGAACCCTCCGTCCTTGTACTCGTCGAGCACGACCATGCGCCAGTAAGGCGCCGCGGGCGCCTGGGCCTTGTCCGAGAGGTCCACGTCAAAGGCGATCCCGTCGTCCTCGGTGATCTCGGTGATGTCGCCGAACTTTATCGAGTCGCTGAACCCCGTCATCGACTTCTTCACGACGAAGCGCTCCAGGAAAAGGCTGTTCTCGATCTGGAAGCGCGGGATCGCCAGGAACAGCAGGCCCGAGACGCCCACGACCCCGAAGAAGAGCGCGACCGCGGACACCACGAGCCTCCAGTCGGCGATCTGCCATAGCCTCGAGAAGAGGCGCCCCCAGTCGGCATGCGCCGCCCATGGCGGCACCACGCCGCGCACGGCGAGCTTCGGCGCCTGGCCCCCCTCCGTCGAGCCGGCGATCGTGATCACCAGGAGGAAAGCGAGCGCGCAGGCGGTGAAGACGAGGATCTGCGCGGCGAAGAGCAGCGAAACCGTGAGGACGCCCGCGA
>CAYNLL010000415.1:0-3331 GCA_964398015.1 uncultured Opitutaceae bacterium
CCTTCTCCGCCGCGAGGGCGGGGAGCTTCGAGACCTTGAGCACGCCCTCCTCCCGCGCGGGATCCCAGACCGCCACGGCAAGCGCCTCGGGCGAATTGCCGAGCATGGATACCAGGGTGGCGACCTTGAGATTCGCGAGGTCGCTCTCGCTCCTCACCCGCTCGCTCAGCTCCGCGACCGCGCGGCCGGACTCGCTCAGGCGCACCCGCGCCCGCTCGAGCTCGGAGCGGGCCTGCTCCAGCGCCGCCTGCGCGACTCGCCCCTGCTCGCGCAGCGAGGAGATCTCCCGCTCGGCGGAGACGTAACGGCTGGCGGACCAGACGGCGACGCCGATGCATGCGGCGGCAAGCCAGGGGACCCACGCGGGGAGCGGGGCCGCGGCCCGCCCGACTGCGGGCGCACCCGTCGCGGAGCGCAGGGAGACCGACTCGAGAACGCGGGCCCTTAGGGCCGCCGGGGGCTCGGACTCGGGCGCCGCGTGGGCGAGCGCCGCCGACGCCCGGCGCAGGCCGGCGACGAGGCCCCGAAGGCCCGGGTCGCCCCTGAGCTCGGCGACGAAGCGCTCGCGCTCCGCGCCCTCGAGAAGGTCGAGGGCGTGGAGGGCTGCCGTCTCCTCTTTGAGTTCGTCGATCATAGGCGTCTCGCGAGGGCGTCGCGAAGCCTGATGAGGCCGCGTCGGATGCGCGCCTTTACCGTGCCGATCGGCTCCTGCAGCCGCTCGGCGATTTCCTGCTGCGTCAAGCCCGAGAAGAACGCCATCTCCAGGGCGCGCTGCTGCTCCGGGGGCAGGCCCGCCAGGGCCGTCCGAACCGCGTCGGCGCGCTCGCCGAGCTCGGCGTGGTGGTCGCCGCCGGCGCCCCCGCCCCCCGATCCGTAGCCGAGGTCGTCCGGAGCCGAGTCGAAGAGGAGGCGGGCGCGATTGGAGCGCAGGCGGAGCCGGTCGATGGACCGGTTGCGCGTCAGCGTGACGGCCCAGGAGAAGGCCGAGCCCTTGCGCGCGTCAAACGAGCCGGCGTTTTCCCAGAGGGCCACGAACACGTCGTGAACGACGTCCTCGGCCTCTGCCGCGTCGTTGAGGATGTGGCGCGCCGTCGAGTAGAGGGGGCGCGACAGCTGGTCGTAGAGCTCCCCGAGGGCGTCGCGGTCGCCGCCAGCCATGCGGCGCAGGAGCGCGGCGTTCACGCCCGCGCGCCTCTCGGGGGAGTCCGTGTCGCCGGCTGCCGTCATCCGAGCTGGCGGCGCCCCCGCGCACTCCCCGGCCCCGAGCCCCAACCAGGCGGTGGAGCAGCGCAGGAGGGGCAGCGAGTTGGACATGTGGATCCCTTACTCATACGCGCGGCGGGGCCCATGGGATGCAGCCCGGCTGGGCTTGGCGAGGACAAACGCCGCCGGCGCCGCGGGGCCCGGCGCGAGCCCGGTCTTGACGGGGGGGCCGCGCCCCTGAGTAATCGGCCGCATGAAACGGAACCGGCTGATTGCGTGGGCCGTGGCCGCTGCCGCGGCCGCCCTTGTCCCGGCGCGCGCCCCGGCGCAGGCCGCACCCGCCGCGACGGTTCAGGCGCTCTGCGACGCGCTCGTCTCGGCGATGAAGCAGGGGCCGGCGCTGGGGTTTTCCGGGCGCAGGCAGCTCCTGGAGCCGGAGATCCGCAGGTCGCTCAACCTTCCCCTCATGACGCGGCTTGTCCTGGGCCCGCCGTGGCGCTCGCTCAGCCCGGAGCAACAGAGGCAGCTGGTCGAGGCGTTCAGCGACTACAGCATCGCGACGTACGCGAACCAGTTCAGCGCCTATTCCGGCGAGCGCTTCAGCGTGGATCCGCCGACGCCTCCCCTGGCCAACGGCGACGTCATCGTGCGCACCAAGCTCTACACGAAGGATCCGGAGCCCGTGCGCCTGGACTACCTGATGCGGGAGGCAGGCGGAAGCTGGAAGATCATCGACGTCTACCTGAACGGCACGATCAGCCAGATGGCCGCCCACCGCTCGGAGTACACCTCCGTTCTGCGCCAGGGCGGCGCGGCCGCGCTCGTCGAGATGCTCAGGAAAAAGGTGGCGGACCTCAGCGGCTGAGGCCGCCCGAGTCCGGCTTGGCCTTCTGGGGGGGGGCGGCGTCGGGATCGTCGTACATTCCCTCGATCGCCGGGGCGGCCGGGGACTCGTCGCCCCTCAGCTGGGCGGCGCGGTTCTGCCTGAACAGGCTCCGAAGCGCGGCGTAGTAGTCGATGGACTCCTTCTGGAGCGCGTCGAGGGCGTCGAGGGCGCGCGCCCGCTGGTCGATGCCCCCCGCGATCGCGGGCGAGTAGGCCACCAGCGTGGAGACATGGTTGTTCCTGACGACGTACCGGTAGGGGTCCAGGTAACCCTGCGCCCCCATCCCGACGGCGTCGCGCGGATTGGAGGGCCCGAGCACGGGGAGCACCAGGTACGGCCCCTCGGGCACGCCCCACACGAAAAGGGTCTGGCCGAGGTCGCCCGTCTGCCTCGGCAGGCCCTCGCGGCGGGCGAAGTCGAAGAGGCCGCCAACGCCGAGGGTGGTGTCCAGGACGAACCTGCAAATGCTCGTCCCGGCGCGCCTGGCCTGGCCCTGCAGCACGTTGTTGGCGCACACGACCGGCTCGTTCAGGTTCAAGACGAAATTCCTCACCGCGTCGCGCGCCGCCTGCGGGAGCGAGCGCACGTAGGCCCGTGCCACGGGCCGGATCACGGCCCGGTCGAAGCCCTGGTTGAAGGCAAAGACCTTCCGGTTGAAGGGCTCAAGGGGGTCGTTGTTCGCCCTGAAGTCCGCGAGCGCAGCCGGGTCGCTCGGCGCCGAGGCGCACCCCGCGAGCGCGGCCAGGGCCGAGGCGGCGAGGATGAGGGCCTTGCGCCTCATTCCGCTCGGTCGGTTCGGGCCGCGGCCGGCGGGGCGCCGAGCAGCGCGGGCAGGAAGAAGAGGGTGCACAGCAGTGTATAAAACAATCCCAGGCTCAGGAGTTTGCCCATGTCGGCCATGCCGGGCGACTTGGAAAGCACGAGGCTGCCGAACGCTGTCCCCGTGGTCAGGGCGCTGAACACGACACCCCGCGCCGTGGGCGACTGCAGGAGCCCGGCCTCTCCTGAGCGCCACCGCATGACGAAGTAGATGTCGAAGGCCACGCCGATCCCTAGGAGGAGGGGCAAAGTGACGATGTTCGCGAAGTTGAGTGGCATGCCGGCGAGGACGCTGGTTGCCAGCGTCAGGATGCCGGCGAGAAGCAGCGGCGCGAGCACCGCCGCGATGTCCCGCGCCCTGCGCAGGATGAGCGCGAGCAGGGCCGAGATCGCCGCGACGGCGAGCACGCCGGCCGTCTCGAA
>CAYNLL010000416.1:0-1811 GCA_964398015.1 uncultured Opitutaceae bacterium
AAACGTGGGCGGCGTCTCCCTCCACTTTCCTTCGTCGGTGCTCGAGTATTTTCCCGGTATCGGCTTGTCGAAGCCGCTCGTCGCGCGCTTCGCCAGCACCGCGTTGGCGACCTTCACGCCCCACGCGATCCCGTCATCCTTCGCCTTTCCGTCGGGAATCTGGGCGAGCGCAGCCTCGTAATAGGCCTTGATGTTGGCCGGGTTGCTGGTCGGCGCCCAAAGCGCCATGAGGACCGTGTCCGCCGCCCCGGCGACCGCAGCGTCAATATCCGCTCCCGCGGGTGCCGGGTCGTCGACCAGCCAGCCGTGATAGGTGCGGCTGAAGCTGTTCACCGCGTCAAATATCGCGATGTGGTAGGTGGCGAAGAGCAGGGAGGCCAGCGGCGGCGGGTTCCGGGAAAGGCGGGTCGCGTCGATCGCCTCCTCGTTCCACTTCAGAATCACGTTGTCTGCACGTAATCCGTTAACGGACAAAAGCATAATTGATACGAAGAGGAGTGAAACGCGGGCGGATTTTAACATGGTTTGAGGGTTGGGTCGGGGTTCCATCTTATCATCGGAATTAGGCGACAGAATGGGGTGGCACCAAGGGCACCAATGCTAGCGGAATGCCGGTGGGCGGGCCCGCCGGGAAGGCATTTGTGGCCAAGAGCCGCCATTGGGGGGCGAACCGCGGCGTTACTGCGGCTCTGTGATGACAATCCGCCGGTTGACCCCCTGCGGCCGGACCTCCTGACGCATCCCGTCGGGCCACAGCACGACGACCCGGCGCACCCTGTCGTCGTCGCCCAGGCCGAAGGTGAGCGTCCTCTCCGACTGCGCCATGAAGCCCATCGCCGGCTCCATCGTCTGGACAAGGACGCCCCGGGGCGTGTGCACCTCGACGCGCGCGCCGCCTGCGTCGCGCTGGCAGCGGGTGCCCACGAGGTCCACCCTGAGCCACGCGTGATGGGTGCGCCGCTCGTTGCGGTACAGCCTGGGAGAACCCCCGTTCTGGGCGACGAGGATGTCGACGCTCCCTTCGCCGTCGACGTCGGCCACCGCAACGCCCCGTGCCACGAGCGGCGCGCCCAGCGCCCCGGCCCCGGCGACGGTGGGCGCCCTCGTCCAGCCCCGGCCGTCGTTCCACAGCAGCTCGGGCGCTGACCCGAACGCCCGCCCGTGCTCGAAACGGTTAAGGCCGGGCTCGGCGAGGCCGTTGCCCGAGACAATATCGATGCGGCCGTCGAGGTCGTAGTCGAGGAGCGCGACGCCCAGCTTCTCCCTGAGGCTGCAGGCGGCGTCGCCCTCGTCCGGGGCCGGGACCATCGCAAGGCCCGCGGCGTGGAGCACGCCGAACCGGTCCACGAGGCGGCCGTCGCGGGCGATCGAAAGCGCCCCGGCGCCCACCAGGCCGGCCGAGGCGCCCTCCCTGCGGCCCGCAGCAGGAGGCACCCACTCGCGGAAGGTCCCGTCACCCATGTTCAGGAACAGCGCGTCGTCGCCCGACTGGTAGGTGAACAGGAGGTCCAGGCGGCCGTCGCCGTTCACGTCGACGGCCGCCACGGCGAGGGGATGCTCCCTCGGGCGGCCCGTCTGCCGGTCGATCAGGTTGAGGCCCGTCCTTGCCGAGACGTCGGCAAACCTGCCGTTTCCAAGGTTGCGGTAGACCGTGGGGAATGCGCTGACGAAGCCGGCCGGCGCGGAATACGAGAAGCCAGCGCTCTCGGCGGCAAACGCACTGCGCAGGTCGGTGCCCCTCGCCCAGCGCGCATAGTTGCACACGACGAGGTCGAGGCGGCCGTTGCCGAGAATGTCCGCTCCGTCCGTTA
>CAYNLL010000416.1:1821-3327 GCA_964398015.1 uncultured Opitutaceae bacterium
ACGTAGGCGCCGACCTGACCGCCAACGCCTTTTGCAGCAAGGTCGACGTCCTCATCGCCAATACCACCACCGGCGCCACGGACAAGTGCGTCTACCCCACGCAGACGGCCCTGTGCCCGGCGATGTCCAACACCTACAACCTGGCCACCCTGATGTCGATCCAGACGGCACCCGTGCTCCAGACGTGGTCGTCCCCGCGCACGCCCGCCGCGTCGGTCACGTCCGCAAACGTCCCGTCGCCCCGGTTGCGGAACAGGCGGTTGCCCCCGATCCCGGTGACAAAGATGTCCTGGAAGCCGTCTCCGAGGTAGTCGCCCACGGCGACGCCCATCCCCGGCATGCCGATGTCGAGGCCTGCGGCCTTGGTGACGTCCCTGAAATGCCCGGCCCCGACGTTGTGGTAGAGGGCGAAGGCGGGCGCCGCCCCCGCCGCCGGCGGGTTCCACGGCCACGCGATCCCGCTCACGAGAAAGAGGTCGGGCAGCCCGTCGTTGTCGTAGTCGAGGAAGGCAGCGGCTCCGGCGAGCGTGGTCGGGGTGTCCTGGCCATCCGCCGATCCGTCCTGGTGGGTGAACGCGATGCCCGACTCCCGGGTCACGTCGGTGAACTTGGCCACGGGCGCCCGGCCGGCCGCCGATGGGAACGGGAACAGCCACGAGAAGAGGGCGGCAAGGACGATCGCCGCCACCGCCAGAGGCACCAGGACCGGCGCGAGCGGCGAGATGGCGCCCGGCGGCAGGATCGGCCCTCCGCCCCCGCGCTCGTGGCCGGCGTGCGGGGATGGGCTCGTGGGGTCAGGCCCGGGAGGCGCCGCGACAGGCATTGACTGCTATTGAACTTCCGCCGCGCCGAAGTAAAAACCTTTCCGTCGATGAGTCCCCGGCCCCTAGCCCCCACCCTGCTGCGAGGGCTCGGCCTTGTCGCGCTCTGGACCCTTGTCGGTCTGGCGTTCGCCAGCCAGGTGTACCTCCAGAGCAACCTGCTCGGCCACTCGATCAGCTGGGGCGAGGCCATCAGGGACTCCTTAGAGGAGTGGTACGTCTACGGCGCCCTCTCGCTCCCGGTCGTCTGGCTGGCGCGCCACCTGCCGCTCGAGGGCAGCTCGCGGTGGGCCACCTCGGGCATCCACCTCGGCGCCGCGCTCCTGTTCTCGTTCGCCTACGTGCTGCTGGGCGCCCTCGTGGGCGAGGTCGACAGCCGGATCGTCGGCGAATCCGCGACGTACGGGGAGGTCTTCCATCCCCTGCTGGTCCGCACGTTCCCGTACAACATCCTGATCTACGGGGTCATCGTCGCGGTCAGCCACGCCCTCGACTACTACCGCAAGTACCACGAGCGCACCGTCCAGGCGCTCGAGCTCGAGAGGCACCTGACCGAGGCGCGCCTCCAGGCGCTGCTGCACCAGCTCAAGCCCCATTTCCTCTTCAACACGCTCAACGGGATCGCCTCGCTCATGCACCTGGACGTCGAGGCCGCCGACCAGATGCTTGTCCGCCTGAGCGAGCT
>CAYNLL010000417.1:0-3319 GCA_964398015.1 uncultured Opitutaceae bacterium
CTCCAGGTTTCCGGCCGCACCCAGGTGCCGGTCGCCAGCCTTTGCTCCGATTCGTCGGTCACGCAAGCCGGAGTCACCTGGGCCGTACGCGTGGTTCCGCGCACGGATCAGGAGGCCGAAGCCCTGTTTGCCGCGGCCAGGCGGCCGGACCGTTCCCCGCTCCATTGGTGGGCGGTGGTCCCGGCGGGACGTCCCGGGCGTGAAGTCCGCCGCGACCTTGAAAAGGCGGCTCATGCCGCCGCATCCCCGCTGGAGCGGATCATGGATGCCCGCGACCCGAAGGCCGAACGCGCGGCGCAGGTTCACTGGATCGCCTCGGCCGCCCCGGAGGGCGTGCTGATTTGGCTGCCGCCCTCGCAGGCGGGAGCGTTTGCCGCCGCGTTGCGGGCCGCGGGCTTCGGCGGTCGCATGGCCGGCCCCAGTCCACTCGATTCGCCGGAATTCGTCGCCGCAGCAGGCGCCGCCGCGACCGCAGTCCTGGTGGCGGAGTTCAGGGCGGACGCGCAGGCGCGCTTGCGAGCCGGGACATTCGAAAGGCAGTTTCGGCGGAGATACGGCGTCCTGCCGGATTTCAGCGCGGCGGCGGCACACGATGCCGCGCGGGTGCTGATTGAAGCCCTGCGCCGAGCCGAGAAAGGCGCCGGCGCCGGCCAATTTCCGCTTGCCCTCCCCACCGACGGAGTCACCGGTATTCTCCATTTCGACACGTCCGGCAACCGAACAGACGCGCTTGAGGCGCTGACCTGCAAGGAGGGCCGGTTCGTCCCCCTCGCCTTCTCCGAGCCCCAACCATGAAACTTCAAGACCGGATCGCGCTGCCGACCGCAATCCTTGCGGTCGCCGTGCTGATTGTCTTCGCCGCGTCCCCACGGAGGGGAGCCGGCTCGGGCCCTTCGACAAGCCCCGACGGCGCCCCGGCACCACCCGCATCCTCCAACGGGGCCATCAGCCCGCAGGACGAGGCCGACGCCCTGCACCTCATCATCGCCGCGGACCGGGAGATGTACTGTCAGGAGTACATCGCGCACCAGAAGGAGGGCGAGCCTTCACCCGACCGCTCCACCCGCGGCAAGTCGGGCGAATCCTGGCCCTTGCCGGAGGAGATGTTTCGGCGGGCTGCCGAGTCGATTCAGAGCAAGGGGGCCGAGTTCAGCTATGCCCTGCGCTCCCTTCGCCCGATCGACCCGCGAAACGGGCCGCAGACCGAGCTGGAGCAACGCGGGCTCGCCTTCATCGCAAGCCACCCCTCCCAGAACTATTATGGCCAGGAGATGCTGGGAGGGCGGCATTACTTTACCGCCGTTTATCCGGACATCCCGGCGGTCGCCGCCTGCGTTGACTGCCACAATCAAGGACCCCCGTCGAATCCTCAACCCCGCCAGGCTGGCGAGATCCTCGGCGGCATTGTCGTGCGGGTCCCGCTCGAGTTCTGATCGGTGCCGCAGCCTTGCGGCCACCCGCTTTGTCCTGGGCGAGCCCTCCGCCTTCCCGTGGTGGCGCCGCAACCCGCGAAGGGCGTCTTGCAGGGTTGAGAGGGATGAGGGAGGGGAATGCCGGACGGCCTCCCTGCGTCGACGGCTCGCATCCCAGCTTCGAAACGCGCCCTTCACGGACGTGGCGCCCGTTCCCGGCGGGCAACGGGGGCTCCCCGTGTGGCCACAAAGCCGTCTGCTTGGGATCGGCCTTCACCCGGCTGCGTGGCCGGAGCGGCGGCGCGCAGGCCGGGGTTGACCGTGCCGCGGTTTTGCGGCCCAGTCGCGGGATGACCGAGTGGTCCACGATGGTGGGGCGCCGCAGGCACCAGTTCGGCACGCTGCGCGAATTGATGGCACGGGCGACCCCGCGCAGGTCCGGCGACGAGCTGGCGGGCCTCGCCGCAGCGTCGGCCGAGCAGCGGGCCGCGGCCCAGGTGTGCCTCGCCGATGTCCCGCTGCGGCGGTTCCTCGAGGAGCCCCTGGTCCCGTACGAGTCCGACGCGGTGACGCGCCTGATCGTCGACTCCCACCGTCCGGAGGCGTTCGCGCCCGTCGCCGGCCTCACGGTCGGCGGGCTCCGCGACTGGCTGCTCGACTACGGGACAGGGACGGACGCCCTGTCGGCCGTCGCCTGGGGCCTCACCCCTGAGATGGTGGCCGCCGTCTCCAAGGTCATGGCCAACCAGGACCTGATCCTGGCCGCGAGGAAGTGCCGCGTCGTCACCGCGTTTCGCAACACGCTCGGCCTTCCGGGCCGCCTCTCGGTGCGCCTCCAGCCGAACCACCCGACGGACGACCTGCGGGGCGTCGCGGCCTCGATCGTCGACGGCCTCCTCTACGGCTGCGGCGACGCCGTGATCGGAGTCAACCCCGCCTCGGACAGCCCGCAGGCCCTGGACGCGCTGCTGCGGATGATCGACGAGGTGATCCGGCGCTACGAGATCCCGACGCAGGGCTGCGTGCTCGCGCACCTGACGGCGCAGATGGACGCGATGTCCCGCGGGGCGCCCGTCGACCTGCTCTTCCAGTCGGTCGCCGGGACCGAGGCGGCGAACGGGAGCTTCGGCATCACGCTCGGCCTCCTCGCCGAGGGCCAGCAGGCCGCGCTCGCGCAGCGCCGCGGCACGGTCGGCGAAAATGTCATGTACTTCGAGACCGGCCAGGGCTCGGCCTTGTCGGCCGGCGCCCACCACGGCGTCGACCAGCAGACCCTCGAGGTGCGCGCCTACGCCGTGGCGCGCCGCTTCTCTCCCCTCCTGGTCAACTCCGTCGTGGGCTTCATCGGCCCCGAGTACCTCTACGACGGCAAGCAGATCCTGCGCGCGGGCCTCGAGGACCACTTCTGCGGGAAGCTGATGGGCCTGCCCATGGGGGTCGACGTCTGCTACACCAACCACGCGGAGGCGGACCAGGACGACATGGATGCGCTGCTCACGCTCCTCGGCGTCGCCGGCTGCAACTACATCATGGGCGTGCCCGGGGCCGACGACGTCATGCTGGGCTACCAGTCGACCTCGTTTCACGACAGCCAGTACCTGCGCCAGGTCCTGGGACTGCGGCCGGCGCCCGAGTTCGAGGCGTGGCTCGAGAAGATGGGCATCGCCGCGGCCGGCCGCGGGCTGCTCCCCGCCGGCAGGGCGCACGCCCTCCTCGCCCATGGCGGCAGCTGACGCGCAGCACGGGGAGCCCGCGGCACCGGCCGCGGCCGCCGGCCGCGACCCGTGGCAGGGGCTCGGCGCGCACACGCCCGCCCGCATCGCGCTGGGGCGGGCCGGCGGGAGCCTGCGGACGCGCTCCCTCCTCGACTTCAGGCTCGCGCACGCCCGGGCGCGCGACGCCGTGCA